>JALWZS010000018.1:56644-66707 GCA_027002475.1 bacterium
ACTTTTGCAAAAGGTTTACCTAAAAATATAATTCTTATTGACGATATCCGACAACTGCTTCGCTCGTCCGCCTCTGTGGGAGCGAATTATATTGAGGCAAATGAGGCTACTTCTAAAAAAGAGTTTTTGTACCGGTTACGCATAGCTAAAAAGGAAGCTAACGAAACCAAATATTGGTTAAAGATAATAGATGTACCAGCTAGTTTTCACAAAGATAAAGAAACGCTGCTATCTGAGATTGACCAAATCATTAGAATATTAGGAGCAATCATAGAGAAATCAAAGTAGTTTGTTTTGCTTGGAATTTGTGATTTGTATCTTGTTTGTAGCGCTTATGATTTGGAATTTGTTTGTCCTGTTTCGTGCTTGTAGTTTGGAATTTGTTAGTAGACCGCCACCAATCTTGCTGTGACAATAAGTCTATTTAGTGGAACTCCGGGCGGGTCACAGGTTTGCAGCGTTAACATTGGATAATCTGGATCGCGGGTTAGCGGAGTTGTATTAAATTTATCGACGATCTCAACGCTTTCAACAACATAATCGTATCTTTTGTCGTCTTTAAAAATTGTTATCTTGTCCCCTTCTGATAGTCTGTGCAGCAGAGTAAATGTGGCTGAGTACTTTTCTATCTCTAATGGATTTAGCGTTGAGTGCGCAAAGAGATAGGTGTTTCCTGGTTTATCGGATGGATAAGCACTGCCATATGCATGAGCAACACCTTCTTTTAATGCATTGTTGTAAGCGTTTTTATCCATAACATCAACGTCCCAAACAACTGGATCGTTAACATCAATTTTTTCAATGATTATGGAATTGGTGGTATTCACCGGTGTGACTTTTAACTCGGGTGGGATTAAGAGGACTTCGCCAAAAGATACGTCTTCTGGGGCTTGGGTTACTTGAACTGTGTCGTCGTTTGCAGCCTCAATTCTTTGGTTAACTTCAAATTTAAGCTCAGCCCAAATTATAGGAAGCGCGCTAGATAAAAGCCCAATGCCGCCTGCAACAAGAAATATAACCGACGCAAGTCGCATGCCAATTATTAATTGTTTTAAATTTTTAGGTGATAGCTTTAATTTCATGAATAGAATTGTAACTTAGTTTGACTACCAACGTCCAACTTGGTTTACTTATCGCGGACTCAAGAGGTAAGCTCTAAATTCATTGAATCTCTCAAAGACCGTTCACTGATAATGTGCACTGATGTACATTGTCTGTTAACGAGATGCTGGTACCCCCTAGTTCACCTAAACTCAATAACGAGTTTTTTATCGAGTGCTTTTGCTAGTTTTTGCATGAATTTTAGCGATGGGTTCGCATTCATGTTCTCTATTCTTGAAAGCACTGCTTGAGTAGTGCCAGCTTTTTCAGCAAGTTCCTTTTGGCTCATCTTTTTTTCAAGTCTAGTTTTAATAAGTTGCATTGTAAGCCTCCGTTGTGGTTCTGACTCTTCCCATAACTTCTTAAAACTGGGATTTTGTAACTGTTTTTCTAAGAGATCCTCGAAGGTTGTCATGTCGGTGAGTTTTTGTTTTTTCATAGAACCAATATATCTTATATGTCATATTTAGTCAACGCTAACAATTGACTTTAGTCGATTGATGGCTGTTTGTATATTCTTGTTTGGGGTTTTGTTAGATTTCTTAACAAAGATGTGTAAGACAACAATGGAATTATTGATCACTTTGTAAATTAGTCGTAAGTTATCACGACCTAAAATCCTTATTTCCCACATATTTGTGCCTTTAATCTTTTTAGTTTCAGGTATTTCCCGAACTGAGCCGAATTTATTAAGATATACGAATTGCTGTAAGACTTTATTCTTTTGAGTGAGTGTCAGCTTGTTGAACTCCTTTTCTGCCTTGTAGTGTAATAATACTTTCATCGAGAACGCGTACTACTAGGATTATATAACACTCAAGTTAACGTTTTACTTGATGTTAGTTTTTGGAGCGGGGAGTTGTTTAGTAACGAGAGTTTGTACTTGTCGATAAATAACTTTAGGATTTGTGATTGTGTGAGGTAATCATTAGGGCGGTGCTTTCATTAAGCACTAGCGGTCGCGGAATATGATGAATTTACTTGCCAAGAAGTTCCATGAGAGTGTGAATATAGTTGCTGTTAATAGAGCTATAAACTCTGGGAACTTAAAGAATGTATAGGATACGTACATGACTGAAGTATTGATCCCAAGAGATGCGATGCTTACTAACGCAAAGATTATAAAACCTGGGAAAAAATCGATAGAAGATCTAAAAGTCCACGAACGATTCCAAATAAAACTATTTGTGACGCCTAAGATGTATGAAATCCCTTTGGCCCACACCTTTCTTGTCATAAAGAAAGGAATAAAGCGGCTTAGTAGAAAGTATGAAGTCCAATCAACAAGGGTGTTCCCTATCCCAACAATTAGAAACTTAATTACTTGTTTACTCCAAGCTGGCCCTAAATCTCCTTTATATACAAGCGCCATCTCTTTAAACGCTCGAATTATAACGCTAGGTTTTGCTCCCGTTTGTGACCCTCTAGTTCTTGGGTAATGGTTTACCCCTACTTCTTTGAATTTGTAGCCAGCGTTTTTAAGGCGTATAAGCAGCTCTGCTGAAATCATTGCTCCTCTTGACTTCATATGTGGAAGTACTTTTTGGACGGCATCGCGGCGCATCAATTTAAACGCACAATCAATATCTTGTACCTTAAGACCAAACAGCATGCGATTTAAAATATTCCACCCCTTGGCATTGAGCCACCTCATAAATGGATCGTTGCGCTTGATTCGATATCCGATGATTATGTCGTATGAGTTTGAATATTGTGTGAGTTTATTAATTTCAGAAAGGTCAAACTGTAAATCTGAGTCACTAAAAAATACCCACTCTTTTGACGCATTAGAAAAGCCGGTCATCAAAGCAGCACCGTAGCCTTTGTTGCTGCTATGTTTTATTAAGCGAACATTAGGGTATTCTTTGATAGCTTCTTGTACTACTTGAGCTGTCTTGTCGCGGCTACCATCATCTATGATGAGTATTTCATAATCGTTATGATCGTCGGTTACGTCTTTCGCTATACGGTTTGCTCCTTCGATGGTTTTTCGAATATTTTCTTCTTCGTTATAGGCTGGGAAAAATATGGTCAGGCTACTTAATTTATTCATAATTCTTTATGCGCCTAATTATACTATAGGCCTTGGCCGTTGTCAACGTAAGCAATGAAATTATGACTGAGATTAAAAGAACCTCCCCGATAAGTTGTGCTACTTGAGGAATAAATAAGACAATCACTTGCGTTGTATTTTCTGGGATTACCCAGACATTTGCCCAGTTGTTAAGTATAGTGTGATATGGCTTTAATTGTGATATGTGCCCATTTGCCTCGATGGGTATGGCTACCCAGTTTTTCTCGTAGCTTTGGTTAAGTGCCAAAAGTGTAGGACTTTTTTGTGGGGCGAGCTCGATTTTATAAAACGCTGGGTTAGGGTGCCATACGGATTTAAGTTGAGCAGGCGGTAATTCCAAGATACTAGAAGATGTTGGGTTTATAGCTTGGATTTGTTTTATGAGTTTATATGGGAACGCTTGCATAGAAACGCTTGCAAGGTCGTTGATTGTAGGTATTTTATTGAAAGATAAATTGTCGATTGACACGCCATATCCAACATCTGCTGTATTCATTGGTGGTTGTACCAGGATTTGTGTGTGCCAGTTATCATCTTTATTTAACTTTATTCTTTGATCGCATTTATTAGAGTAGTAATTGGCAATGCATACATACAATGGGAAGCCTGAAATATTTCGGTTCTCAAAAGAAACTAAGTATCCATTATCTTGAGACATGTCCCAAAAGCCAAAGGCATCGCAGCTACTTGTGTTGACAGAGGAGTACCGTGTAAATTCTCGATTATCTTCTGATATCCATGTTTTGCTGTATGACTGTTTCTCCCCTATTTTTTCTTTTGCACATCGTTTAGCGTCTATATTTAACGATTCGTCGTTTTCGAAGCGGTCTTTAGTGAGTTGGTATGTTCGTGACAGATAGCCGCTGTGTTTAGGGATTTTTACTATGAGTTCTGTGCTACCTTCAGGTAATTCGAAGTCGGTTTTGAAAGAATCTAAAAAGTTGGCTAGTGAGGATTTTGAAATATGTTTTGTAACGATTGTTTCATTATTTTTATTCCCAAAAACTAGTGTGTTTTCTGGGATCAGCATCGATAGCCGACTCTCGCCTAATTTTACTGTCTTATTGTCTTGTGGTATGCGAAAAGCGATTTTGTCGGATTCGTTAACTGTTAGATAGTTTACGTCTTTAGGATTAATTTGTATAACGTAGTCTTTTGTCTGGTTTAGAGTACTGTTCTTATTTAAGTAAATTTTAGGCAGATTGGGGAATATTTCTGGCAAAATCGGAGTTAGAATTATATTGACAATATCATCGTTATCGGTTTTGCTCACTTTTATGTCTATTGGTATGTAGTTTAGGTTTTTGGATAGTTGTGGCAGTCTAATTGAGGTGTATTTTGCTGGAATACCTACTTCTAAGTAGTACCCTGTTTCGTCTGCATATTTGTTAATACTCTCATTGTCGTATAGCGAATGAAATGGCTCAAAAACAGGTGCGTCCAAAGACTGCATATAGTCTCCATTTGTGCTGTATGTGTAATCATAAAAGTCTTTTATTGCATTTACGTTGATTTCCTTAACAGAGCTGGGAGAGTAGATGAAGCTTGTATAGTTATTTGGTTGTTTTACTTTGTAGACTTCAATGTCGTTAAACTGAGCAGCTTTTTGTACCATCCAGCTGTCTGTGAACATCTGTCTTGTGTCATAAAAAAGCAGTGAATCATTATTTTTCTTCCCGGGATCAATCACGTTCCTGTCCAAAATTACCCATTCGATTTGGTATTTCCTAAGTACGTCATTCAACTGGTTTATGTCTCTAGAGTACATTGCGTGGCTCATCTCCCAATAGTATTGTTCGTTGTAAGGAATCCATCGGTCAAAGTCTCGATCTAACAGTGGTGCCTTTAAGTTAAACCACAAGAAACCAGCGCCTTGATAACCCCATTTGTAGTAAATCCAGCCAGCAAACGAATCTATTGGTAGTTTTGCAATTCTGCCGTTTACTTGTTTATCTTTAAACCAGTCGTAGAGTTGAAAGTACTCGTTTGGGATTTTTTTGCGCATTGCATCCCCTATCATCTCCCCTTGAAATGCTGGCAGACCAAAAAATAAGATTGTAATTACGAGTATGGTACCTATGATTTTCTGGATATTTTTACTTTTTAACTTGTCTAGTATGAATAGCACACCAAAGGATAAAAATACGGCATAAGACATTAGTGTTATGGTTGCGAACTTGTTGAACACAAAGCGGAAAGCCTCTTGTAAAAATCCAAATAGTGAGATGAATACTTTAAATAATGGACCAGTTGGGAAGTTGATATTTATAATCATGAATAAAGAAAATGCCAAGATTGCTAAAAACCCATATCGTGTATTGGATTTTTTCTTAATTGCGTAGTAAATTCCTATGCCAATCAGTATAACCATTAGATACCCAATTGAAATCACCAATGGATTTGTAAGATGTAATTTCCATGCTTCTAGAAGTTGTGTGAACTCGCTGCTTTTAAAATTAAATACATTCCAATCAAATAAAAAGTTTCGCAGCAAAGCTACATTATTAAGACTTCCAAACTTTTCGTTGTAAGCAAATGCTTCTGCAGAGAAAACTTGGTTGATGATTGCTTTTGGTACGTTTTTAGAGTGGTATATGACATAGTAGATATTTGGGAGCAACCAATATGCATTAACTATAAATGTTACTACTCCAACTATAAGAGAACGTTTAATTGTAGTTTTAAATAGTTTTTTGCCACCTATTGCTATTTGGACAAGTAGAAATAGACCTAACGCCCCGATGTACGCGTAAAATAATGCAGCGGCGTATGCCTGCGGTAGTGCGAATATTGAAAATATAAAAAACCAAATTAGATGTTTGCTCTTACCTTCGTTGAAGTATTTTATGAGGAATAAAAATAGCCATGGTAAAAATGCGTATTGTGCTTGAAACATCTCGAATGGCACGTAAAACAGTTGTACTGTGGCTAAATTGAAAAGGTAGTAAAGTGCTGCAATAAAGCCTGCCAACTGACGTTTGTCCTTATCAAATTTAGCTAAGATAACCTGATCTACAAGAAAGTAGACTCCTAGTGGACCAAGAATTAGAGTTAAAAAGACATATGAATATCTAAGAAAGCTAAGGGGCAAAATGAAGCTTTCTAAAAAGAGCAGGATTTGTCGTGGTAAGTCTGATGGTTCTGCATGTGCAGCAACAGCACCAAGCCCTTGATACTCTCTCCATACTCCAAAGATGTTGCGGTTAAAGCTAAGTGGAAAGTTAAATTCGTTATGGAGTGTATCCCAGCCGGTTAAGAAAGTTCCTGGTGTGTAGTTAAGGGCGCAAATTATTACTCCAATTGCTACGATTACTATTGCAAGAGGGTGGGCTTTAATACCTTTCCATATCTTTTTAAAAACAGATTTCATGGTTCTATTGTACGAGATTACGCATTTAATATGAAGCTGTGAAGATTTTAGCTAAACTCAATAACGAGTTTTTTATCTAGTGCTTTGGCTAGTTTTTGCATGAACTTTAGCTATGGATTTGTGGGGAAACGATTTTAGAACTTGTGGTAATAAGGTGCTTAATGAAGGCGGTGCTCTCATTAGAGCTTATCTGTACATGAAAATGGTCGGGAGTTTTGGGAGCTCCCGACCGTTTTTTTTCTTTTTTTGCTTTGCCACTGATTTTTTGCGGTCGCCGTGCCCAGGTGGGCTCGGTCGGTTGTTGGCATGCCCTCGGTCGTGGGGCACGGCGACCGCTTAACGATGATCGGTGTGGGGCCCCGGCAGAGCCGGGGTGTGTGGCTGGGGGCAGGCGGATGATCGATGAAACGCGCCCCAGCCTTTTCGTCCGAGCGTCCCGCGCGTCCTTGCGCGGGGATGGCGTGCGCGGATTATATCCGCGACCAGGACCTTTTTGGGCGCCCGGGCTCATTTCGAGCCGGGACCCCACACCAAGGGCCCCCTGGTTAATGGCCGCCGCCGAGCATCGCCTCGATCTCGGACTTGAAAATGTCCAGGATCTCAGAGGTGGTCATTCGGTCGGGCGTATCTTTCACCGCATTGAGGTAGACGAATCTGCATCCGCCATCACAACCGTTGCGTCGCATCTCAAGGTAGGCTGAGCTGAGTGGTTTCTCCTCACTGGTGGTGACGGTTGCCCCCCATTCAGCATAAACGAGGGTGTCCGTATATACCCAGGTCAGCTCGCCGGTCGTGGAGTCGCTATCCCGGTAGACTGGCATCATGTCGTCGAGCTGCAACGTTCCGGTGGTGACGACTGTGCTGGAAATGACAATCTGTACGTCTCCTTGGATGTAGTGGCCAGACGGCACTTCCGAAACCATACCCGCCGGAATTTCCCAGGCTTGGGGCATCATTGGTGCGAGATCGCAATCAGCCAGGTCCTGGACAAAATTGCTGTCCGGGAAAATGGTCAAAAGTTGCTGCATGGCCTCGCAGGTGGGGTTGGTGGCTGTGGGCGGGGTGTAAACCTCGGCCTCAACGGGCCCGCCGGCAGCGAAGGCGGTGACGGTGGTCAGGGCCAATACGACGAAAACTGCAAAGGTGATCAAAAGGCGCTTTTTCATTTGAGGTACCTCCTTTAGTAGGTAGAAAGAATTTTTAGCCGCGCGAGGCTAGTTGGTTTTGCTCCATTTTTCCGCGTACAAGAAAAACGGAGCGTCGATTGTCGATTGAGATAGATCGTACGCAGGATAGCAGCTACTACTAGGATGTTGGTTGTAACTAATATTCTGCGTACGACCATCCGCGCTTATCAACTTTTTAGGAGGTAAGCTCTATGGTTGCCGTTTTGGGTCTCATTGAATCAGTAGCAAATTTTAAAGGTTCGCTTCGATCTTCTCGATTCGAATGTCCGAATTCTAACATAGAAAACACTATAAGTCAAGGACTAGCCCCGAACTATTTAACTTAGGTAATTATACTATATAGGAATAGATTCCTTGCGAACTTGTTTCTTGGTGTGCATAATATAAAGGTGAAAAATGATAAATTGTTGCTTGGTAGTGTTGCTTTGTGCGTATTGCTCGTTGCGTTGTTTTATGCTTTTGCTTTAAAGGGATTAAAGGAACCAGAAAATCAAGTATATTCTGACGTTGTGGCATTTTCGTCTGACTACCCTACCTGTGAGTCACTAATCCCACAAGGATCTATTAAACCAGGTACGATTTGCGTACATATGAGTACTCGCCCATTGCAGACATATTCAGATGTTCAAGTATGGAGTTTTACGAAACATAAATGGGTTAATGCTATTGGTATCGGTAATCCTAATCAAAAAACGGTTCTAAAGTCAGGCCAAGATGAATATAACGAGGCGCTCCCGCTTGTTGTTAAGTGTACTTGGGGGTGCGTTCTGGGCTATATGAACTAAAGTATGCAAAAGATTAAGTCATCGCTTTTTCTTAAATCGCTGCTATTAGTTCTTACTTTGTTTATTATCCGCTACCTACTTGCTATCTTTATCTTTTATATGTTTCCTCAAGCACTGTGGAAATCAACCGGTGAAGACTTCACCTATACAAATACTAATCTTGTAGAAGCCCCCAGGGAAATCGAGACGAACCTAGATACTTTTTGGCATAGATGGGACACATATCATTACGTTAAGATTGCAACGGATGGTTACGATAAAGCCAAATATTCTGATAATGTGATGTTCAACTGGGCATTTTATCCAATGTATCCGGTCTCAGTTGCATTTGTAAAAGATATGCTTGGAGTAAAAGACGCTAGGTCTGTATTTTACATTGCTGTTGTAGTTGCCAATGTATTTTTTGTATTAGCTATTTACTTCCTGCTTAAATTAATGAAACTACTAAGATTTAGTAAGGAAGAAGTTATTACATCGGTGTTGCTCTTAAACGTTTTTCCAGCCGCCTATTTTTACAACTTAGCTTATAGCGAGTCGTTGTACTTATTGTTATCGGTTTTGAGTTTGTACTTGTTATTTAAAAAGAAATTGGTGCTTGCTGCTTGGGTTTTAGGTTTTGCTTTGGCTACGAGAGTTACAGCCGTGACTTTGCTTATTCCGTTCGGTATCTACGCACTCTATTTTATGTATAAAACTATGTCGATTCCTAAGATGATGGCTTATATTGCAGGTCTTACTACGATTGTCCTTACTCCTATATCGCTATACTACCTATATTTGTATGGAGTAACAGGAGAGTATTGGGCTGCTTTTAAGGTCCAAAAGGCATGGAATAATCAAGGGGCGTTTCCGCTGCGAATTTTTTACGATTATGTAAAGGATTACGGATTCAAGGTTTTTATGCCCCATATACTTACAATCGTTTTGCTGGTTGTAGTTGGTGTAATAACAATCATTTTAATTAAAAAATACTGGGGAACTGCGAAAAGTGGGCTTTTAAACGGTTTGACGTTTGAGTACGCGACGTTACTTTTCTATGGAATTTTAATATATCTCGTATCTAGCGGTGTTAGGAGTAGAAGCAGTATTTTTAGGTATTTAGCTATAGATTTTGCATTACTGTTGGTTGCTGTGAAGGTATTTAAGATTTCGTATAAATCCCCTGTTCTTACTGTTTTAATGATTTTTGCTAGCGGGATACAAACACTTTTTTATACGCTTTTTATGACTGGCACACCAGTTTATGGGTTTTGATTGAATTTTTTCTTGAAAACTGAGCAAAATTAAAGGGCGCACCGCTTGGTAGCAGTGCGCCCCTTCAAGGTTACCCCACCGGCGGCGTTGCCGGGGCACCGCCGGTGGGGGTGTGGTTGATGAGCAGCGGGAGGAACACGCGCTCCCGAAGGAGCTCGAATCCCTCCGAAGTTGCCACCCATCCCTCGCGGGTGGCGCCTTCACCAACCTGATACCCACCTCCCCAGGGGGTTGGGAAGGAGACTTTTACGATCTCCATCCCCTCTGAAGTGGGCAGGTTGGCCGCCCACCC
>JALWZS010000019.1 GCA_027002475.1 bacterium
AGACTTCATCAAGGCTCGGGATGCAATGAATATCCCAACGAGAAGCCGAATATATGGAAGCAAATCTATCCCTGTCAGAAATGTTGATTATTGTTTTGCAAAAATGGAGGAGACCATATAAGGGGGGATGTATTAGTATTTTTTAAGTAGATTTTCTTTGTCAAAGTTACGACGGTAGAGTACAGCGATATTACCTATCTTTTGTACTAAGTCTGCATTGTGCTTAGTTACCAAATCTGCAATGATTGAATCACGCATATCACGATCTCCAACATTAACCTTAATTTTTACCAATTGGTGGAAGTCGAGAGCGATTGCTAGCTCATCGCTGATGCTTTCTTTCATGCCATGTTGTCCAACGGTAACAATTGGCTTGAGTTTGTGTGCTAATGCTTTAAGCTGTTTTATTTGTGATTTATCCATATGTGGATTGTAAAGAGAATGGTGCAGAATGGCGAGAAGTAAAAGTAGTGGTGGTTGGCTTAAAGAGCATTTTGATGATGAATATGTGAAACGCTCACAAAAAGAAGGTTATCGTTCTCGTGCCATATACAAATTACAAGAGATTCAACAAAAAGATAACTTAATCCGAGCAAATATGCAGGTTGTCGATTTAGGGGCAGCTCCTGGTGGTTGGAGTCAGTATGCTACGGAACTTGTTGGATCTAATGGAAGAGTCGTTGCTAGTGATATCTTACCTATCGACCCGTTGCCTTTTGTTGAGTTTATTCAAGGGGATTTTACAGAAGAAAGCGTCTTAAATAATATTTTGGCCGTATTAGAGAAAGATCAAACTAAAACCAAGGCAGATGTTGTAATATCAGATATGGCCCCCAATGTTACAGGGGTTGAAACTATTGATCAGCCCAAGTCAATCTACTTGTGTGAGCTTTCGCTGGATATGGCTCGTTTGATTTTAAAACCGGGCGGGTCTTTTGTTGCAAAAGTTTTCCAAGGTGATGGCTCCGATGCTTTTTTGAAAGATGTAAGAACAAGCTTTCAAAAGGTGAAAGTTCGTAAGCCCAAAGCTTCGAGACCTCGTAGTCGAGAAGTTTATGTGGTTGCTCAAGGGTTCCACCAGTAGTAGACTGTAAGTAAAGCACAAGCTTAATTTGTACAAATATATTGTAGAGGATTTTTTTTTGAACGACTTAAATAAAAACATACTGATGTGGGTAGTTATTGCTTTAGTGCTGGTTGCTGTCTTTAGCAAGTTTAATGTGCCCACAGCGCAGTCGACCGGTTTATCTTACTCTGACTTTGTGAAGCGAGTTGAAAATAAGAGTGTAAAAGAGGTTGAGATTAGCGGTCAGGTTGTTACAGGTGTTAGCTCTTCTGGTGAAAAGTTTCAGACCTATGCACCTTACAATGACCCTAAAATGATTGACGAATTGTTGCTTAACAATGTGAAAATCAATGTTAGAGAGCCAGAAGGCCGTTCAGTTCTTGTGGATATTCTTGTTAACACTATTCCCTTCTTGCTTATCATCGGTTTATGGATTTATATCATGCGTCAAATGCAAGGCGGCGGCGGTAAAGGCGGCCCAATGTCATTTGGTAAAAGTAAGGCTCGTATGATGACAGAGGATCAAGTTAAAGTAACCTTTAACGATGTGGCTGGTTGTGAAGAGGCAAAAGAAGAAGTCTTCGAGATTGTTGAGTTTCTTCGTGATCCGAGTAAGTTTCAAAAATTAGGCGGTAAAATTCCACGCGGAATTTTATTAGCAGGCTCTCCTGGTACTGGTAAAACATTGCTTGCAAAGGCGATAGCAGGTGAGGCTAAGGTGCCGTTCTTTAGTAT
>JALWZS010000020.1 GCA_027002475.1 bacterium
TTGTAGAGATTAAGTTACCGCATGCTACGGTTGAGTATAAGATAAAAAAGATACACCGGTAGAGGGGTTAAATTACAAGCCCCAAGCACCAAACATAACAAACTTTTCTGCAAATATAAGACAACTACTCTCCTAATCTAAGTCAACTGTTTGATACGTTCGTAATTTGGGATTTGTAATTTGCTAATTAAATATGTTGCCTATTCTCTTTTTCCCCTGTCTGACTTATAATATTGCCATGAACGTGTTTGTCGGTGGTCCTTGGGATCCAGTAAAGGCTAAAGAACGAAAAGAGGAAATGATTAAGTTAGGTAAGATCTTGGGCGAAAGAGGGCATGATTTGACTTTTGGTCCTGGCTCTGGGATTGTACGCTATGTTTTACAAGGGTACAAAAGTGTAGATGAAAAAAAGCGTGGAAAGGTGCAGTTTTTTGTTCCGCATGTGTCGGAAATGATTCGAGTTGGTGAAGAGATGAAGGATTTTGCAGATGAGGTTATTGAAACTGAAGAAGATTACTTACAAAGAACCGTTACAATGTGTCATAACGCTGATGCCTTTGTAAGTATTATGGGTGCGAGTGGGACACTATTTGAGGCAATTGCGATGATGTTTCTTAAAAAGCCGGTTGCAATACTAAAAGATGTAGGAACGATTGGGAAGGTTGGGCAGATGATTGAAGGTATTCAAGGTTATGCCCACTGGGCGACTTCAGTTGAAGATTTGGTTGACTATGTGGAAGATGCCCAGGAAAGACTGAAAGAACACGTCTTTGAACAAGAATGGTATAACGTTTAGTCTTTATTAGCCTTAATCTCTTTTAGCTCGGGCATGTTTTGAAAGGTTTCAATCATTAGTTGTAGATGTTCTTCTAGCGTTACATCTGTAAATGCGTCTATGCCGGCTTGTATCTCTTCCCTTGGAATATTTGGAGCAAATGCTTTGTCTTTTAACTTTTTCTTCAACGATTTTACCTTCATTCCCTCAAAGCCGTTGGGGCGAAGCAGGGCATAAGCATACATAACTCCTGATATTTCATCTGTTGCCATTAGTGCTCGTGCAAGTCTTGTTTGAGGTGCAACATTGGTTCTATCGTGTGCATGTGCTAAAACTGCGTGAATAAGAGACTGTGGATATCCCCACTCCTTAAACCACTTTACCTCTTCGTGTGGGTGTTCGTCTGGATGGTCGTTAAAGTCTAAATCATGTAGTAATCCTGTGATGTACCAAAGATCTTCGTCTTCACCAAACTTCTTGGCATAAGCCTCTAGAACCTTAGCAACCATCTTTGCGTGCAGGTGTTGATAGTTGTCATAAACATGTTCTTCAAGAAGCTTTACTGCCTCTTCTCGGCTCGGCAACCCTTCAGTTTGCTTGTCGGTGCTTTCTTCTTGGACTTTAGGTTCTGCCTGAACCAAGGGCTTTTTAAAGGGGAACAAGATAGTATCTTGAATTGACCAAGTGTTTGTGAAAAACATTGTTAGCCTATCTATTCCGATGCCAACTCCTGCAAAGGGCGGCAGACCATACTCAATTGCTTCCAAAAAATCTTCGTCTAAAGGTTGTGGTGTTTCGTCTTCTTCAAATTTTCGGTAATGTTCTGCCTCAAATCTTGCTCTTTGTTCAATTGGGTCTGTTAATTCCGACCACCCGTCGGCTAACTCAACTCCACCAATATAAAGCTCAAATCTCTCGGTAAAGCCTTCTTTTGTTGCATGCGGTTTTGATAAGGGGCTTACCTCGGCGGGATAGTCTATCACCCATGTTGGCTCTAGTAATGTTTTGCTGATTAATTTGTCAAATATTGTAAATATCAATTCGCCTTTAGATATATCTGGTTCAAACTCAAGATTCTTGCCATAAGCAAATTCTCTAAGAGCTTTTGTGTCCATACTAACGACATCTATCCCAAATCTATCTTTTATGAGATCTGTCATTGCAACTCGTTCCCATGTGCCTGAAAGGTTTACGTTGTTATCATGAACTTGAACAACTGTTTTTCCTAATACATCTTGACTAATGTGTTGAAACATCTCTTCTAGTAGATCCATCATTTCGTGATAATTAATGTAGCTAATGTATAGCTCGAGCATAGTAAATTCTGGGAAATGGGTTTGATCAATGCCTTCGTTCCTAAAGTCTTTTGCAAGTTCATAAACTCCCTCAAGACCAGCAACAATTAACCGTTTAAGGTAAAGTTCTGGTGCAATCCGAAGGTAGGCGGTTGCATCTAAGGCGTTTATGTGTGTTGTAAATGGTTTAGCATTAGCACCTCCGTAAAGGGGTTGTAAAATAGGCGTTTCCACTTCTGTAATCCCTTTTCTATCTAGAAAGTGTCGAATGGCTTTGGTCAAAAGATGTCTTGTTTCAAAGACTTTTTTGGATTGTGGGTTGGTTAAGATATCTAGGTATCTTCTTCTAATACGAACTTCTTTGTCTTCACCTGGCTTGTCTGGTACAGGACGGATTGCTTTAGATAGTAAGTTAAAGCCTTTAACATCAATTGTTTTTTGACCGGACTTTGTTGTAAACAGTGCTCCTTTTACTTCGATAAAGTCGGAAGGGTCTATGAGGTTAAAAACCTTAAGGCTTTTTTCATCAAAGGATTCTTTTCTGATAGCAGCTTGAAATACACCACTTTTATCTTCAATATCTAAAAAGCTAATTCCTCCGTGATGACGTATGCTTCTTATTCTGCCAGCAATTGCGATCTCAGTGCCTTCAGGAAGGTCAGTAAGAGTTTTAATTGGCTTAATATCAAAAAGAGGCTTGTTTGGATAAACATTAACACCCAGCGCTCTTAGTTCATCTAGTTTACGGATTTTCTCGTTGCGTATCTCATCAATTGGGCGGATGTGAGTATCTTTAGTGCTAGATTTAGACATGACTTGATTATAACCCAAATACGGTAGTCTGTGGGTTAAATTGTTTGGATAGCGTTTATATCACTCGCAACTCATAACTCGTTAACTCTCCAACCCATATATGGTATAAAATACTTACATGCTAGACATAAAATTTATTCGCGAGCACCCAGATGAAGTTAAAAAGAATATAAAAAGGCGCGGGTTAGAAGGCGAGCAGTTTGATGTAGATGCTTTTTTGCAAGTAGATAAAAAAAGAAGTGAGCTTATAGGTGAAGTTGAGGCACTTCGGGCACGACGCAATGAGTTGTCTAGCCAAAAGGGTAAACCCAGCCCAGAGGTTATAGAGGAAGGAAAGAAACTAAAGGAGCAAATTAAGGAGTTAGAAGAAAAGCTAAATGAAATTGAGAATAAGTGGCAATGGTATATGGACTGGTTCCCCAATATGCTACATCCTGACGTTCCAGATGGAGTGGGGGATGAAGATAATGTTGAATTTATTGCTTGGACTCCTGAGAAAGGTTATCTTGAGAAAGATAAGATTGGTGGTCGCGGAAAGTCTTCCGAGTTTATGCCAAAGTTTGATTTTAAGGCTAAAGATCATCTCGATTTAGGTGAGGCGCTAGATATTATTGATATCGAGCAAAGCGCTAAAGTGTCTGGTAGCAGGTTTGCATATTTAAAAAATGAAGCTGCCTTGATGCAGTATGGTTTGTTTGAAATCTTAAAGAATAAATTAATTGAAGAAGGCTTTACACCAATGATTGTGCCTTTGCTCGTAAAAGAGCGAGCATTATATGGCTCGTCACATTTCCCAGGAGACGCAGATCAAGTTTACAAAGTTAACACAGAATACGTAGAAGAAGGCAATCAGCTTTACTTGATTGGTTCTTCTGAGCCCTCGCTATTTTCGTACTACATGGACAAAACCGTTGACGGAAAGGATCTACCTCAGAAATTCTTTGCATATACTAGCTGTTTCAGGACAGAGGTTGGGTCTTGGGGCAAAGATGTAAAGGGAATTAAGCGAGTACATCAGTTTGATAAGTTAGAGATGGATCTTATTTGTAAACCAGAAGAGTCTGACAAAATGCAAGATTACTTACTTGAGATAAATGAATGGTTTTTCCAACAGCTTGGAATTCCTTATCACGTAATTATGATGTGTGCTGGCGATGCAGGGTATTTTGCAACTGCACGCAAGTATGACCTTGAGGCGTGGCTTCCTTCTCAGCAAGAATTTATTGAGTTGGGTAGTAATACTAACGCTTGGGATTATCAAGCAAGAAGGTATAACACCAAATATATCGATGAAAGTGGTGAGCGTAAGTTTGTGCATAATGTTAACGATACTGGCTGTGCAATGGGGCGCACAATAATTGCTATCTTAGACAACTACCAACAACCAGATGGTAGTGTAGTTGTACCTGAAGTCTTACGTCCTTATGTAGGCAAAGATGTGCTTAAACCTAAATAAGGTACAATACTGATCATGCAAATTGTTCATGCTTTTGTCTTGGGAGTTCTTCAAGGAATTACTGAGTTTTTGCCAATTAGCTCTTCTGGACACTTAATACTGCTTCCAAAAATTTTAGGGTGGCAGGATCAAGGACTATCTGTTGATGCAGTTTTACATCTAACTACGGCTCTAGCAATATTTGTTTATTTTAGAAAAGAATGGTGGGCGATTCTTAAAAAATGGCGCAAAGGCCAAGCGATTAGAAAGATTGTTATCGCATCAATTCCGGCAGCCCTTCTTGGTTTTTTGCTAAAGGACTTCATTGAGCAAATGCTTAGGTCTCCATGGGTGATTGTTGTGATGTTAATACTAGTTGCTATTTTTATGCTTTGGGTAGAGGCTAATTATGTAAATGTAACGGTTAAAGAAACTAAGAAAAAAAATATGGCAGTAAATATAGACTGGCCAGAGGCGCTTTTGATGGGGTTAGCGCAGCCATTAGCACTTATTCCAGGAACATCAAGATCTGGAATAACTATGAGTATTGGTATGTTTAAAAATGTAAATAGGGTTGAAGCAGCAAAATTCTCGTTCTTGCTTGGAGCGCCAATAACGTTAGGCGCAGGACTTGTTAAACTGCCTGATCTTGTTTCTTCTAGCTCTACCAATTGGGCTTTTGTGTTTACTGCTGCGATTACCACATTTATCGTTGCATTAGCCTCAATGCATTGGTTATTAAACTTCTTAAAAGGGCACACACTAAAGCCATTCGCATATTATCGAATTGTTTTGTCTATACTAGTTGCCGCCTTACTTATATTTAAAGTTATTTGATTTGTTTTTAGAGTCTGTTATCTTTGGGTAATGAATATCTCGTGGTTGTTAGGACAAATATTTGGAAATGGTGGAATAGTGGTTTTGCTGTTCATTGCTTTATGGATTTTGGTTAAAGGAGACCGCAAACTAGCATACAGGACTCTAGTCGCGTTAGTCATTACGTTTGTAGTAACACATTTAATTAAGTACTTTTTCCCTGTACCGAGACCGTTTGTTAGTGGCGGAATTGATGTTCCATTCTCGTTTGTGTCAGGGACAGACTCTTTTCCTTCTGGGCATGCAAGTTTAGCATTTGCTATTGCAACAAGTATTTGGCTTGGGCGACACAAATTGGGTGCAGTATCATTGCTAGTTGCCACTTTGGTAGCAATTGGGCGAGTATTGATGCTTGTGCATTACCCAATTGACGTGATTGTTGGGGCACTAATTGGTGCTACCGTATCAATTGTTGTAAGTGTTTTAACTAACCCAAACTGTCCAATAAGAAGCGTTTTTTCAACAATGTCTAAGAAGAATAAGAGATGAATCAAAGACCACAGCTATCGCATAAGTCGGAATCTATTAGGAGCTTGCATAATCTTAAGCTATCTGCATTTGATCCAGAATATTTTAATTCTATTCGTGGGGATTATGATTGGATTGCCACTGATTACCCTGATGTATGTTTTAATCCGAGATATTTTACGGTTTATGATGAAAAAAATACTCCGCTTGGAGTGATAGGTATATATGACACCAACGAGGATAGAAATGTCACTCACACTATAGTTGCCCCAAGTATGCGCGGGCGTGGTTTGGCACAGCAGTTTAAGGATAAGCTGATGAACGAACTCGGATTAGCATTTGTTACATTGCTCGTTGATTTAGACAACGATGCGTCAATAAAAGCGGCTGAAAAGCTGCCGGGTGTTAAACGTGTAAGTGACAAGACTTACGAAACGGAGTTTAATAAAGCTAAATATATTTATCCAAAGAGTTAGGTACAGAAGCGTGAGCTAGTAGCAATATTTAAATTTATAATAGTCTCACTTTTCCTCCTACAGGTAGCAGAGGTAATTGCTTTGGATGTAATAGCTTTGGTCTTTTTAGC
>JALWZS010000021.1 GCA_027002475.1 bacterium
TTACCATCCATAATAATTGCAACGTGTTTTGGCGTTTTTTCTACAACACTACTTTTGTTAGAATTCATAGCGTTATTTTAAGGAAAAACGCATCATTTCGCAATTCACACCTACATAAATGCTAAAATTAATGTATGAAACTATACATAGACTCCACAAAAGAAAACTCTACAATCCTTACAATCTTTGATGAGTCCGACAATGTAGTGGCAAACGAAGAGGTTCCAGACGAGATTAATAAGTCTCTACTTCCCCAAATTGCCTCGTTTGTAAAAAAGCAAAAAGATCTATCATGGCAGGATATTAAAAGTATCAAAGTTAACGAAGGACCAGGAACACGATTTACACGAACACGCCTTAGTGTAGCTTATGCCAACGCCCTAGCATTTGCTCTTGGCACCAAAGTCAACGATAAAGAGTGGACTGCTCCTATTTATAGTAGCGAGCCCAACATAACAAAACCAAAACATGGATAAACTAAAAATAGTTTTGCTAGCTATAGTTCCGGTACTATTTTCCTTGACGTTGGTTCCACACCCTAGTTACGCCGAGCGAGTAAGCGAAACAAACGTTTCTAATCAACCGATCTCTTTAGACGAGGTAACAAAGATTCTAAAAATAAACTTGCCGGATGTAATGATATTACCAGATTCCCCTTTTTACCAAGTAAAAACCACAATTGAAGAAATACAGTTATTTTTTGCGAGTACTGACGAACAAAAGCTACAGCTCCTACTATCATTCGGCCAAAAAAGGCTAGCTGAAGCCCTCAAGCTACAGGACAAAAACAAACCGGAACTAGCCAAACAAACACTTGACACTTTCGATAAAACCCTAAAGCAAGCACAAGAGATACTTTCAACACTGAACTTAAAACAAGGACTTACGCAGTATCAAACCCATATCGAGCTGCAGGAAAAAGAGTTTAGTCTTATACAATTTGTTACTGGCGAGTATAATATAAGCTGGCAAAGAAATAACGATTAACTTTATGACTATACTTATTGCTGGTGGTGCCGGCTTTATCGGTACCAATCTTACAAAACATCTCTTGCAAAAATCTCCAAAGACTAAGATCGTCTCGGTTGATGATTTAAGTATTGGCAATGCACAAAATATAGCCGAGTTTAAGGAACGAAAAAACTACGAATTTATAGAATCATCTGTCACAGACAGAAAAACTATCCACGCACTTATTAAGCAATATAAACCTGACGTAATAATATCGGCTGTAAATACGTACGAACATGAAAAGGCAATTAACACCTTTGTGCTTGGCAACTACAACTTACTCGAAGGTGCACGCTTAAGTGAGCACAAACTATCTTTATTCCTATTACTATCTGACGATGAAGTTTATGGTGACACCGCAACGCTTGAAGGAAATGTCAAAAACGCTACTGAAACAGATGCGCTAACTCCTAGTAGACCCATCACAGCCGCCCAAACAGCCGCAGATATTATTGCACTTTCCTACTTCAATGAGTTTAAGCTCCCTACTGTCTCCCTTCGATCTTCTAATATTTTTGGACCGTACCAATCAGAAAATAGGCTCTTAGTACGCCTTATCACACATGCTATTAAAAACGAATCAATCCCAATTTACGGCGATGGAACGCATATTAGAGACTGGCTTTATATTGACGACTTTCTTACTCTTATCGAAAAGATAATATCTGACACTAAACCCGAGATGCTAGGCAAAGCATTTAACGTTTCTATGGAGATGCCACAAACTGTTCTTGCAACTACAGAACTAATCTTAACAATACTAAATAAACCTAAAGAGTTCATAACTTTTGAGGAGCAAAAGCGCCCAATTACCTATAGGAAAGTGCTTGATTCTAGTAAGATACGAGACCTTTATGATTGGGTGCCAACAACGGATTTTAACGACGCGCTAGCAAAAACTATAGACTGGTACAAACAAAAAATTCAAGAAGAAAAACAGGCTACTCAATAATAACGATTACCTCATTTGAGTAAATATCACAATATCCTCCCCTATAACGACCTAGCCTAAAGTGCCATTCTCCTGGCCCAAACTCATTATCCTCAAGAGTTACAGTTATGCTCCTAGCTTCGCCGTTTGATATATACTCATATCCCCAATCATTCATAGTTTCCTCATTTGTATCTCCCTCATCAACAACCGCTAACACTTTATTGCTAAAAACTTGTGCTACAAATGTTTTTAGCTTATTAAGTAAGCTTACTTCCTTTTCAGACTGGTTTTTAGGATATGTTGGCTGCCCATCTTTATTCCAAACGAGCTTATATCCTCTATCAAGGCGACCATCTCCTGAGATCTCCCAAGAAAAAGTAATTTCGCGTCCAGTTTGTGAGGTCTTTTCTAAATTAATATCAACTTGTCCCCAGTCAATAGAAGCGACATTAACAGTTACATCATTTGAGTAAGTATCGCATTTCTTTTCTGTGTCAGATCTAACAAAACGACATACTCGAAAGTGAAATGTTCCACCATCCGCCAACGCCTCCGCAGTAAATTCCACGTGGCTAGAATCTATTCCATCAACATAGTATCCAGGATTTTTCCCATATTCAGGATTTTCTTCCTTCGCAAAGAGAATCTTGTATCCTTGACCATCCAAATCTCCTTGAACGCTCCACGTTAGCTTTACCTTTCCAGGTTCTGGACTTGATGCGCTTGTTATACGAATTGAAGCAACTACGGGCGTTGGCGATGCTGTTTGCGGATCTTCCTCTGTTGTAGGTGTAGGTTGCGTTGTTGGAGTTGGAGTTAATGTGGGCGTTGGACTAAGTTCTAAGTCTTTAAAAACCCCCAGGTCTTCATCTCTTTTTAAGTCTTCGTCTTTATTAAATTCGTACCATTGATCTTTTAACTTTTCCTCTTTTATTTTGTCTGTCTTGTACTCAAACTTATCAGGAATTGGATTTGTTATGTTAATCTCATTGCCCTGAGACACTTTAATTCCTTCACTCTTAACGGGAAGTTTCACAACTACAGCACTTTCAATGACTGCTACATTTATTTTGTTGTTTAACTTATCAACGTTAACGTTAAACGCTGTGCCTAACGCAGTTATTAGTGTACCATCTGCGTTAACCACAAATTCTCGTGACGAGTTCTTCTGAACCCTACTATATATTTCCCCAATAGTTTGAGTTAACTTATATTCCTTATCTGAAACGGCATCAATTCGTAACTCTGTTAACTCGTTTACTCGAACTACACTCCCATCATCAAATTGAACAATTGCTAATGCACCGCTAGCCGTCCTAACAACATCTCCCTCGTCTAAAGTCATGTTAAGCTCAATCGGCTTGGCAACACTACCGTTTTCACCACTCCAAACCGTTGTATCACCTTCAAAGTAAACAAGAGTGGCAGTGTGAACTTCCCTTACCTGATTTTCCTTAACCTGTGTTAAGGTTTCCTGTGGAGGATTACTTACACGAAGACCGAAAATATCAAGATAAAAAGCCATAAACCCAACCAGAACCAGTAACAGCACCGATACTACTTCAAAAAAAACAAGCAACCTTTTTTGATGCTGTGACTCCTGATTTGAGGTGGACATGTCATTAACAACGTTTTTCCCTTCTACCTTATCCATGCTTAAAGCATAACTGATATTGCCCCTACTCGCAACACGTCTAGTGAGTGAGTACCCTCTCACCCACTAGCACGCGCTGCACCAACCTAGCTAAACAAACTTAAAAGGAAACCTATTATGCTAAATCCCTGCTCTTCTTCCGCAACTCTTTCCTGTAAAGCGATATTTTCGTTTAGAATCGACATAACGGTCTCTTGAATCATCTGTTGGTCTGATTCATTTTGAACCTGTGTCTGAATCTCTTGTAACTTCTTAACTCGCTCCTGGTTAGCCTTTATTTCTTCTTTAAGAGAATTTAAGGCGTCTTTGTCTGGACCGACTAAAAACTTTATCAATCCTGAACGCTTCTCAACCCTCTCAAAAGACTTTTCTATTTTCTCTTGTGCTTTCTCTTGTGCTTTAGCAACTTCTTGGATTTGAGCTGCAAGATCTTTACCAGACATAGAACCATTACCAAGTTCGTTACCATCTTCAGGTACAGTATCCTGTCCTTCGCCAGGATTTATATTCAGTAGCTCATGAAGTTTCTCTGCAACATCACTCATGTGCTCCATTGCCGATTTAGTACGGTCGAAACCTTTTTCCATCCTATCTAGCGCACGTTGACCAGGAAACGTATCTGCTGTGTCATCATTCATATCGTTTGCGTCATCTTCTCCTACCTCTTCATGCATGTCTTCATCAGTACCATCCATTTCCTGCTTCATATCCTCTTTGGTATCGTCGTTCATTTCTTGCCCCATATCGTCGTTAACATCTTCATTCATCATGGTATCCTCTTTCTCTTTAGTCATAGTCGGTGTACTAGAGTCCATCATGTCATCATCAGTCTGCGCTGGAGTAACGTAATCCTCGCTTTCGTCTTCATGCATAGTTTCCGCGACATCCTCAGTTTTAACGTCGTAATCTGTCATCTTAGCTGAGCTTAAAATTGGGAAAAGCACTACTAAAAATACTGCACCTATTAGTAGTTGTATTTTGTTAATTTTCATATAATCACCTCCTTTTTAGAAAGATATAGTTTAAAGCTAGCATAAATTGCAGAGTACGACAATCTAGTGTTACTAATCTTATTAGTAAAAGATCTAACCGTACCTTTAGTCTTGTATGGGTTGTTGGTATAATAGCCAAGCGCGCTGGCACACAGCAAAAGAGAACAGCAGATTAAAAAGTTTAAAGGAGGAAAAGCTTTTAAAAAGTTAGTTGAGATGTAACATTGCCGGATCGTCTAATGGTAGGACGCTTGGTTTTGGTCCAAGAAATTGGGGTTCGAGTCCCTGTCCGGCAGCCAGTACCGACAAGGTCTAATACCACCTCGAACTCCCTTCTTTCAAATTACGCAGTTTTGTAGTATTAACACGTCCTACGAAAAAATTACTGTGGGAGGGTCAAGTCAAAGACTGTAAATAAATATTCGTAAATCGCGACCACTTACGTTAGAATGTATACAATTTAACAACGTTCCTATGGGCAGTTTGATTGAAATAAACGACACACTACAAATCACAAAAGAGCAAGGTTTTCCCAAAGAATTAGTTTATGAAAAACACAAAGTTAAACCATTTACAGCGGCAGACTTTGAAGGACAGGTTTTTGAATTCAAAGATAAACCTAAGATAAGAATTTACAAACTACCACCAGTTCGAAATTTTCTTGTGCAAAACATCAACGGGGAATGGTTGTACTGGGGGCTTATACATATCCTTGAAGTCACACACAACAATATTAAACAAACAACATCTGGGAAATTTAAAATAATTTATATTTACACTCCAGAAGAGATGGAATACGCCCATAGACTAATTGACAGAAATATTGGTACAGATTACTTAAACTCCCTTCTTTAGACAAAGTTTTTATAGTGATATATTAGATAAATGGAGTTAGACATCCCAACCAAGCGTGAGTCGCCGACCAACAAAAACTTCCACGCTTTAGTTATTATCGTACTCACGTTAATTATTCTCTCCATCGCTCTTGCAATTTTTTGGGTTAGATACTTGATAAAAACAGTAGATTTAAAAAAAGAAACGATTAACATACTTGATAACATCTCAGAGACATTTGCAACCCCAACCCCTGAGGAACCATTCCCTACAATGCCTAACTATGATTATCCAACTGCAACGCCACGTTATAACGACGTGATGTTAGACCTAAAGATAACTGACAACAAAAGACAAATGATTGAAACCGGTGTTTATGCAACTCTTATTAGTGTTACAGTTATCGACAATAAGCGTCTTTACGCAACGTTCCAAATCGAAAACATTATGGATATAGAACGTGATTTTAGCCCAATTCGTCTTAATATGTATAACGGGAAACTAGGAACAAGTACAAAAACTGCGATAATAAAGAGCACAATAAAACCACATGATAAGCTTTTTATAACCAACCAATACGACGTCTTGCCGGGTAACGAGTTTACATTCCGCTACGCAAGCCAAACGATTGAAGGCGCAGCTCCGCTCTTAGGAAGAGTTACACTTAAAAACTAATCACATTTCTAAGGAACATTTGATAAAGATACAGGTGTTCGCTAAACATAAACGCCCCAATCATCGCTTCAAAAATAATAGGAAAAGTAATTTGTTTTTCGTCCTTTAAGTCAATAAATGCATCTACCACCAAAGCTATTCCCAAAACAAATGAGCCATAATGCAAAAGCCCAAAAGAAGCATACCTTAAACCCAAATAAGCCAACAAAAAGGTGAGTGGCAAAAAAAGCAAATATATTCTTAAGTTTTTGTCACCTAGAAGTTTTATCATGACAACAAGGTTATTAAATGAACAAACATTATTAGGAAGAACGTGTTAAAGGCTACAAACTTCAAAAGCCTAAATTTATTACCGAAATGTTTTCTCCTTTGCATATAAATGATAGATAGTAACGAGAAGTACATAAAGGTCTCAGATAAGAAAAACTGTAAATGCCCTGGAGTACGATAAGTTGCGCGATTTGTCTGAATAATCCCACCCCATAAATACCCAGCAATTACGACAAGAAGAACAATTAAACCGAACCTAATATAAACGCTATAACCTCGCTTTGAACCAATTACTTTTTGTGTGTTAAAATCCGTTCGCATATTTAGTTAATTATGGAATTTTACTGCAATAAATGCAAAATAAAGTTTGAGTCCGAAGGATATAAAGTTAAGTGGCAAGATCCAATTTATGGAATGAATTGGAAGTATGCAGCGAAATGCCCAGGTTGCAATGAAGAATGCGATCGAGCTCAATCTAACATCGTTAAAAGCACTGGTTCGTCAACTTCTTCCTCTTGTCCTACAGGTACCTGCCCGTTTGCATAGACTTGATTTCTAATTTAAGGTATGATTTTTGTATGGAAGAGAAACCTAGTCTAACTGTATGGCAGCTTCTCTTAGACATTGCAGTACTTGGTCCACTAGTCGTACTCTCAATTGCCATTGTAGCGTTAATTGTTGTTGGTATATTCCAAAAGTTCCAGCCTATACTTACTAAATCAACTTCCCCCACACCAACCATTACTCCACAGCAACCAACGATTGCCCCGACAATAACTCCTACACCAACTCAAGTTTCTACACAGTCACTATCGCAAGCGCATAACCTATTTGGCTTAAACATACTTAAAAAGCTAACCGACGAAAACAAAGAAGAAAACGTAGTGATTTCCCCGACAAGCCTTTCAATTGCATTCACAATGCTTTACAACGGAGCAAGCGGAGAAACTAAAGCAGTTTTAGATCAAGCGCTTGGTTACTCAGAAAAACTACAAGAGCAAGACATTAATAAACAAACACAAGAGCTTATAAACTCACTCCAAAACAGTGACGTTACGTTATCAATTGCTAACTCGATTTGGATTCGCGACGGATTTCCTGTTATTTCAGAGTTTACAAACAAAAATAAAGAATACTTAAATGCTCTAGTCTCTACGTTAGATTTCAGCAAACCTAGTGCCCCAACTAAAATAAATAACTGGGTAAAAGACAACACCAATAATAAAATCGTCAAGATTGTATCTCCACCACTCCCAGATTCACTTATGATGATGCTTGTTAACGCGGTTTATTTTAAAGGGACTTGGACATACACCTTTGATAAAGAGTACACAAACAAAGACACGTTTTACCTTACTGACGGAACCACTCAAACGGTTTCATTCATGCATCAAACACGTAAAGACTTCAAGTATTTTGAAAACGACACCTTCCAAACTGTACTACTACCATACGGCGAAGGTAAGCGTTTTGCAATGAGCGTACTAGTACCTAAAGAAGAAAAAAGCGCTAAAGACATAATAAATGGACTAAATCCCACGTCATGGCAAGAATGGATGAATAGTTACAACGAGCAAAAAGGAACGGTAGCATTGCCAAAATTCAAACTCGAGTACTCTAAAGGGTTAATCCCAACGCTTCAGTCTCTTGGTCTAGAAAACATCTTTAGTGATAACGCAGACTTCTCACTAATTAGTGAAGAACCACTTAAAGTCGGTTCTGTACTGCACAAAACATTTATTGAAGTTGATGAACAAGGCACCGAAGCCGCTGCCGTTACCTCGATTGGTATAGTTGCGACAAGTGCAGTTGATAACGAACCTAGTTTCTCACTAGTTGCCAACAAGCCTTTTGTTTTAGCTATCACAGACACAACAACTAACGAAATTTTATTTATTGGATTAATCAGTAACCCGCTCGAATAAGATGAAGTATAATAAAAACATGCTGCCCAAGGTTTTATATATAACCTCTCGAGTTCTTGCGATTTTGATTGGTGTAGTGGTCTTTGCATTCATCACTGAAGGATTTGGATCGGTCACATTCACAATGAAATTAGCAGGGGCATTATTCACCCTATTAACGGCTGGAGGATTAATCTATTTCGCAATGCGCCAAAAGAATGATAGATGGCTCGCACTTCTTCCTGTCGCTTATTGGGTAGCTCTTCTTGTAATCTTTTTAATGGGAGGCTTTGTAAACGATATGAATTTTATTAGGTTCCTTTTTGTTTCACTAGTTGCAAGTATCACAACCGCTTTAGCTTTTTACGCATGGAGAAGCAACCAACTAGGAGGCTCTATGTATGTTGCGCTAGGCGTAGTCTATATCTTTTTGGCATTTAAGCGCGTTGAGACACTTCCTTTAATCATTGTACTTACAATTTTGCTTGCTACTGGAGTTATGTTTTATCTAGGACCGAATAGGCTCAAAAAACAAATCCCAAATCCCAAGCAAGACAAACCCAACAAACAAGAAGGTGACGCAGAAACTCAAACTCTTAACCAACCTGATGAGAAAAGCCAAGAAACAATACAAGTAGCCCCGAAACAAGAGCCAACAAATGCACCTGTTAAACCAAAAACGCCACCTATTGAAAAAGAGCCTTCACCAATAATGCCGCCAAGTCCCCCCAAACCTAAAAAAGAGTATAATGACCTAAAAGCTGTAGACGAAGCACTACAAGGTTGGCAAAGTCTCGCACAAAAATCTGCTCCACAAAAAAGTCGAACCTTCAAAAACGTGAAAAAGTAGGGAGTTAGAGGGTTGGAGAGTTGTAGAGTTTAAGAGTTGACGTGAGAACGTCATTGCGAGCGTTAGCGTGGCAATCTCAGTGGAAAGGTTTAAAATCGCGAGGAGGAAATCGGAGATTTACGACGTGGCGATCCATTGCCCTGAGATTACTTCAGTCGCTTCACTCCTTCGTAATGACAAGCTCGTCACTGCGAGGAACATAGTGACGCGGCAGTCTCAGTTAGAAAGTTACAGAGTTGGAGTGTATGAGAGTTGTAGAGTTAGCGTATCCACCCCAAAACGGGCGATGGTACTAACAAACATTCCGCTTGTGAACTACTCCTTACTTATTTCAAAAGAAACTAAAAGTAAGTAAAGAGTAGCTCGCAAAACACAATCTCACTCACAACCACACTCACAGGAGAAACCCCATGGAAGTTCGTAAATTACTAAAAGCAGCCCAAGCAATCGTAGACATTCTCACCGTTGTCACGCTCAAGCCGGTGATTGATCGCCCCAACAAGAAAAAGAAAAAAGAGACTGTAAAACCAGCCCATATCTCATAGCTGGTGAAGTCCCCGGGCAAAAAATAGTTCGGGGGCTTGCCCCTTTTTTAACAAATGACAAAAAACAAATTCTATACTCCAAACAAAACACTAAAGTTTAGGGGGTAGGTGAATTTATCTGTTTGTTACGTTTAGTGCTTGGTATTTGTGATTTGACACTTTTTCAACTCTCCATCTCTTTAACTTTCTGAGACTGCCGCGCTCGTTTCTCGCTCGCAGCGACAGAGTAAAGTCCCTTTACAGTACGAATATGTCATTACGAGGAGGAAATCGGAGATTTTCAACGTGGTAATCTCAACCATACGTAGACGCTTCACAGCTACGATTGCGTCATTACGAAGGAGCGAAACGACTGAAGTAATCTAAGGAAAGCAGATCGCCACGTCGAAAATCTCCGATTTCCTCCTCGCGATGACCTTCAAACTCTCTAACTCTCCAACCCTTTAACTCTCTAACCATTAATCATAAACTCGACTACGTCCCCTTCTTGCATCTCGTAATCCTTACCCTCAAATCTAACCTTGCCTGCATCCATAACTCCCTTCCAGCCTTTTAGACCAATAAAATCCTCGAAATTTGCAATTTTGGCTTTCACAAAACCTTTTTCAAAATCTGTATGAATTGCCCCAGCAGCTTGTGGGGCTAGCGTTCCCTTGAGAATAGGCCAAGCACGCACCTCTTTCTCCCCTGCTGTTAAAAATGTTATTAGCCCTAAAGTTTCGTATGTTTTTTTAATTAAAATCTCAAGACCCGGTTTTTCTATTCCATAGGCGTTCAAGAGTTCGATGCGCTCATCACGAGTCATACCTGCCATATCGGCTTCAAGTTTGGCATTTAACGCAACGATAGATTGCTTCTCCCCGATATTCATCGGGGCTCGCAATGACGATTCAGAACCAAACAACTCATTAAGCTTTTCTTCATCTGTATTTAAAACGATAATAATTGGTTTTAGTGTTAACAGTCCAAATGATTTTATTGCATGGGCTTCGTCTTTAGTTAAATCCGCCTCAGAAGCGTTTTTACCTTGTTCTAGTTTGGCTCGAATTTTATCGATCGCATCGTATCTAGCTTTTTCCTCATCTGATAGTTTTTTATTAGGACGATTTTGTTTTTCTAGTTGAGCAAGATCTGCTAACTGCAACTCCGTTAATAAAATTTGCATATCGTTTTCTGGATTTGTGCTTCCTGCTCGCACAATGTTGTCATTCTCAAAATCCCTAAGAACCATAATTATTACATCGACTTCCCTAATGTGAGACAAAAATTTATTCCCAAGCCCTTCGCCTTTATGCGCCCCTTCAACAAGTCCCGCAATATCAACAAACTCAATTGCAGCAGGAATAATCTTTTGAGTATTTACAACCTTGGCAAGTTTTGGCAAACGCTCATCCGGAACCTCAACAACTCCAACATTTGGTTCAATCGTACAAAAGGGGTAATTTTGCGCATCGGCTACAGTGCGACTAAGAAGCGCATTAAAAAGCGTTGATTTTCCAACATTTGGTAACCCAACCAATCCTGCCTGCAAACTCATGGGTGTATGGTAATAGGTAAATAGGAATTAGTAAATAGCAAACTCTGTCTGAATGAGATTGTGCTATAATAATTTTACGAAGATGACCTATAGGTCGTCCCACCTTCTCAATAATTCTGCCCGTAGGCTGAAATAACCCTATATACATGAATAAAAAAGAAAGGGGGTGAGGAAAATGAAGAGAATTTTGTATAGTGTGCTAAGTATAGCTGCACTAGCCGTTTTGGTCGGAGGGGCAACCTTTGCATATTTTTCTGACACAGAAACCAGCAATGGCAACACTTTCACAGCAGGAACTCTAGACCTTTTAGTTGATGGTTCCAACAATAATGTTGTGAAGTTTAATGTCACAAATATGCGACCAGGTAACCAACCTAAAGCAAGTTACCTTCTCCACAACAACGGTACTCTAAAAGGCTATCTTGACCTCGAAAACATCTCTGTCACCAACAATGAGAACTCATGTGTTGAACCAGAAGTAGAAGCTGGTGATACAACATGTGGAACTGTCGGCGACGGTGAGCTACAAGATGTAGTCAACCTTCGATTGTTCATCGACTACGGAGGTGACGGATGGATCTCAACAGGTGATAAGGTGTTCTACAACGGAAAGGTAAAAAATCTTCCTTCCCATTTCGAACTAGATGAATCAATGAATGCAGGCACCGACTTACATATCGTTGCCTTATTCGACTGGTGGTCAACACCTAACGACGATCTTGCTCAAGGCGATACATTTAGCCTTGACATGACTTTCGAGCTGGCTCAAACAGCGGCTCAATAAGTCTTGCAAGATATATTATGGATGGGGACGAAGCATAAAAGCCTAGTCCCCTATCCATGGTGAAATCGATAAACAAACTGAAAACAAAAATGAATAGTTTACTAGAAAAAGCCAAACAAAAGTTAAAAGGTTTTAAAGAAGGGTTAAATGCAAAAATAATAATCCGCTCAGCACTAGTATTTGCAATAAGTATAGTTGCAATCTTGGTTATCTTAAGTTCTCCAATAGCCGGCGGCAAGGGCGTGGTCTTTGCTGTTTTGTCAGGTTCAATGGAGCCAAAAATCCACACAGGAAGTATTGTTGTAGTTATTCCTGCTAAAAACTATAAAATCGGAGATGTAATCACCTTTTTTGAAAAAGATAAGGAAATAACAGTTACTCATAGGATTAAAGATATCCGCAAAATCGATGGGCAAGATGTGTTCATAACAAAAGGTGATGCCAACGAAACCGAAGATAACTATCCAGTTGCTAAAAATGACGTTATTGGAAAAGTCGTATTCTCTATTCCTCTGCTAGGACGAGTTTTGCACTTTGCAAACACAGACATAGGGTTTGTAACATTCATTGTTATATCTGCAACAATTTTAATTTACGAAGAAGTACGAAAGATTAAGCAAGAAGTAAAAGACCTTGAGAAAAAGCAAAAAGTATTTACTAAAACGAAACGTGCTATAAAGAAAAAGTTCAAGAAGGTAGTGAAAAACACTAAGAAACGACTAAAAACTATTCGCAAAACATTACCATTTATTTTCACTTTAGGCATTTTGGCAGCAAGTCAAACAGTAAACGCACAAACATTAAATATTAACTGTACAAACGAAAGTTGCGTTTTATCTCCAGAGAGTTCTCCACTTTTTAGCGAAGGGAACTTAGCACCTGGTGATTTTGTACAAAGAGACCTAGAGATTTGTAACAATAAAAACACAGCAATTTCTTTATCTGTAAAATTCACGGATTACAAGAACGAGGTACCAAGCGACTTCTCCGATAAGATTTTAGTAAGTGCAGTTGATAGCAGCGATAACTCTTTAGTTCTTAACGAACAAACAATGTCAGAACTTGAAGATAAAACAATTGAGCTCATTAGCGTAGGTAGCAACTCATGCAAAACACTAACCTTTACAGCAAAGCTTAGTAATGTAGGTAACGAGTATCAAAACGCCAAGCTAGGCTTTAATATAAACTGGGTTATTGAAGGCGAAGATGGAAGTCAACCGCAAGTATTATCTGTATTTGATAAAAGCGGCAACGGTGATGTGTTAGGAATGACATTGCCAGAAACAGGATTTCCTATAATTTATTTTGTTGGGACCGGCGCAATATTTTTGCTTATTGGCTACCTACTAAAAAGCATTGCAAGCGATTTATCTAAAGACAAATAATCCCCTATACTCGGAAACCTCTGAGGCTTCTGGTACGCTTGATAACAAGCAAAAACACAAAACTCGCCCCGTTTGTAATGTTTGAGATTTAATATTTGGAGTTTGTTTGTCCCGTTTTGTGCTTTGAAACAATTTACTCTTGCTCTTCCAACCACTTGCCTGCCTCAATTGCAGCGCGGCATCCTGCGCCTGCAGCAGTAATTGCTTGACGATATACAGGATCTGCTACATCCCCAGCAACAAACACACCATCAACGCTTGTCCTAACACCATCAGGGGTAACGACATACCCATGGCTATCAAGCTCTACTTGACCAACAAAAGGCTCTGTCATCGGGACATGACCGATTGCCAAAAACATTCCATCAACCTCTAAAATGCCTTCTTCTTGAGTTTCGTTGTTAAAAAGCCTTAGCCCTGTAACGAACTGATCACCAAGAACTTCTTTAACTTCACTATTCCAGACCACCTCAATCTTAGGATTATTTAGTGCTCTTTCTTGCATAATTTTACTTGCCCTAAACGCATCGCGCCTATGAACAATGTAAACTTTTTTAGCGTATTTTGTAAGGTAGGTAGCCTCTTCCATTGCGCTATCTCCCCCACCAATTACTGCAACGACCTTATCCTTATAAAAAGCACCGTCGCAAGTAGCACATGTAGAAACGCCTTTCCCCCAAAATGCCTGTTCAGATTCAAGCCCAAGCCTGCGAGGAGAAGAACCCGTTGCAATAATTACAGATTCAGCAAAGTATTCATTTTCATCTGTAACTAGCTTGTATGGGGATTTAGAAAAATCAACACTTCGAACAAATTCATAAACCATTTTTGCACCAAAACGCTCGGCTTGCTTTATCATATTGTCCATTAGTTTTGGTCCTTCAATTCCTTCTGGGAAACCAGGGTAGTTTTCAATAACTGTTGTGGTCATTAGTTGCCCACCAAACTCAAAACCAGCTAAGACAATAGGATTTAATTCAGCGCGACCTGTGTAAATACCAGCAGTAAGTCCAGCTGGACCAGAACCAACAATAATTACTTTATGGACATCGGTTGCACTCATATAAATAACTTACCTTTAAGCCTGAGGCTCGCGGTATTTATTAATCAGACTCAAAAAGTCCTGCTTTGCCCTAAGACCGACAATTTGCTCAACAGGCTTTCCATCTTTAAACAAAATAACTGTTGGAATACCACGAATACCAAACATTGCTGCTAATGATGGATTTTCGTCAACGTTGACCTTTGCAACTTTAACGTCTTTTTCTTCCTGTGCGATTTCAGCAATCATAGGACCAAGAATTCTACAAGGCCCACACCAAGGCGCCCAAAAGTCAACTAGAGTTAGCCCCTTTGACTCTTGTACCTCTTTGCCAAAATTTGATTCGTTAACTTGAACTTCCATGACTACAGTATTTTAACATATTACATGCAAGCCGCTTTTGGCGTTATAGCAATAAATAAAACCAACCCCCAGTATCACAGCGTATTACAAGGAAAAACAGCCCCACACTTTAACTCTCCAACTCTGTAACTTTCTAACTGAGACTGCCGCGTCACTATATTCCTTACAGTGACGCGCTTGTCATTACGAAGGAGTGAAGCGACTGAAGTAATCTCTGAAAAGCAGATCGCCGCGCTCCGCTCGCGATAGACGCCAAACGTCAAACCACTATACTTGCTTTGCTCCATAACTCTCCAACTCGTAACTCTACAACTCTCCCCCCCCAACCCATCCCACCCCTTGACAAGTCCTATAGGGTTATGTATAATACGCACATACTTCAAGGCGAAAAGCTTAAAGTATGTAGTACATTATTTAACATCAGTAAACAGCTTTGGATCCCTACCCGAAGTAAAACACATAATACTCCGAAAGACTTATGGGACACCCAAAGCATCGGAGTTTTTTATTATCCGAAACAAGAGAGATGCTCCCGTATCTACCCTAAAGGTACAGGATAATCTCTCCTGTTTTTTGTCTTTAACACTACAAAAGACACTAAGACAGGTAGGGATGACGTGAGTTTGTTAAACAACGTCAGGGCACCTTTAACAAGTTAGTCTATATTCTCCGGAGCTTTAGCGATAAAGAGATGATTATATTCGCCGAAGCTTTAGCGAAGGAGAAAAGACTAGAAGATACCGAAACGATCTATACCGTACTAGGATCTTTTGGCACTAACTCGTCTAAAGGAGATTTTGCTTAGCTGATCAGAGTCATGCAGTTTATGAAATAAACTGCCTAAGTTGATTTTGCTACGCAAAATCAACGTCAACGACCTTAACAATTCATTTCAACTTAAACATTATGGGTCCGTAGCTCAAAAAAGCCAGCTTTATGTAGAGCTGGTTGGCATAGAGCCCCTTCTCGCCGAGGGGCCCCCTGCGGGGGGATGCAGGTTCGAATCCTGCCGGACCCACCCCAAAAAAAGCGCGCCTCGATATGAGGCGCGCCAAACCTTAAGTTAGGTCTTTTTGTGTGTCTAGGTATGTAGTAACTTTACTCCATGCCCAGGCCCACAAGAGGCCAACTTTTCTTTTTTTTCCTGGGGCGTCTGTGCCCCTCTCACCAAGGAGGTGAATTATACGCAGACACTTGTAGTACCGGTCACGTGACCAAACCTACCTTCCGTCCGTCATCCTGAAAGCTTACACCGCAAGGTGCAGCCAGGACTTGCCACAATGGCAATCGGAGGAAGTAGCAAGGAGCGGTCAACGTGGTCGTGAACAACTGAATCGGCAGCCAGTAGCGGACGCTACTGCGACTAGCCGTGCAGGGAGGATACACCCAAAAGAACTTTGTATCCGAAACGCTGAGGGTGTCAGCGTGCCATAAGGCAAAACAACACCAAGTCCGCCGCTAGTGTGCGGGCGAAAGTCCTGGAAAATGATCCAGGCCGGCACCCATGCCGCCTCTTCGAATAGGAGGAATAAAATGGGTAGTAATTTTAAGAGTAAAGTAGCAGAGACCATCAAATCCGCCAAAAATATTCAGATGGCAATTAAACTCCTGAAAGAGGCGTTTGACGTAAAGGCTGTAGCGGTAAGCTCAGCCCCAGGCCCAATCCAGCGAGCCCCCCGAGATATCGGAGTTCTGGTACAAAGAGGGTTGAAGGACAATGTCCTTATCAACCTCTACCAGAATTTCCGAGGTGGTACCGGGATGATGGGGGATCGTATCGGACCGGTCCAGTATGAGCTCATAAATGACGGTGAGCTCCCTGGGGCCATATTTACTTTTGAGGACCAAGTTTACGTCAACCGCCCCCAACTATGGTTTGTTGCCATGGCTTCGGAAGCACTGAATGAGTTCGTGCTAAATCAAACCGAAGCCAATGAGCATCTCTTCAAAGTTGCTCGCGGCAAGAAACCTTACTCGAAACTCTACTAACCTACACCCTCTCGCGCCTTCCTGCTGGGCGCATAAAAAATCAGTAGGTTGCCGGTAAGTGTCGCTTTGCGACCCCCCGCCCGGTGTAAAAAATAGGGGATATTCCTCCCTTCTCACAAGCGAATGAAGAAGGGCGCCAAGGGCTGCGTAATGCCCCCACCCGAAAACGGGTGCGTCAAATGGGTAGTAAACTACCCAATGCGCTAAGAGCTTCTTGCTCTTTTTACCGTGATACGCGCGTCTCAAACACGGGTGCCACCTCCCCCGCGGTGGCGAAAAAATTAGGGGTTTATCTTTGGGCAGTTATGCTTCTGCCACAAAAAAAGCAGCAACGCGGCTCTGGGTTACATGCTCAGAGCCAAAAAGCGGCAAGGAGTGGTGACAGTCTCCTTGCCGGCAACACTAGCACTAACGAATCATAGGACAATCTGAAACTCCCCAAATTATGAAACGCATTTAGATTCACAGTTACTGAGGAATATATTTGTAGTCTGCTTGTTGAGAAGTTTGCTTCTTAGCAAGGAGCCTACAAAGGCTCAAAGCCAGCCAAGAACGGTCGGATGGATATCATTCTGGTAGTACCCCACCTGCGGATGGCCACCGCGAGTAGAGGTACGCCAGAGTGGACTAGGTGAATTTGACGGCAAACGAAGATAGGTAGGAGGTTGGCTTAGAAGCAGCCACCCTTTAAAGAGTGCGTAATAGCTCACTGCCTTAGCGACCCGTTAATGAAGCCTAGTCTTGGTAGGAAGGAAAGCAAAAATAACCCCAGTGCACATGCCCTGTCAGGAGGGTAGGGGGAGATTATCCTGTCTTGCGCCTCGTTCAGGCCGCCCGAACTTATATGGGCGATAAGACCTTGATATCTCAACAGATATCATTGCTTCCACCAAATAGAAATCCGACCAACGCTTGGCCACAGGCGGCATTAACTCGATAGAGCTAATGCCGCCTTATTCTTACTAATGCTCCCCGCTGTGGGTTGAGTAGGGATCGCGTGTAATACATTAGACGCGACAACCCACAGCGAGTAGTGCGAGTAAGTGGCTCAAATTACAAACCATACAAACAGAACAAACCTTGCAAACAAATTACAAGCAATAAATTACAAACTTCAAACAGTCTGCAACCAAATCTGCCCAAAGCCTAAACTATTCTATTTTGTTTAAAATTTGCAATTTGTGATTTAAAGTTTGTTTGTTATGTTTGGGATTTGGAATTTGAAGCTTGATATCCCCCTAACTCACTTGAGATTGCGCCGCATACTCCGTATGCTTACAGAAGAAACTGACGTTTCTTCACCGTACCCTAACCGTCACTGCGAAAGAGCAAACGCGATTGCGGCAGTCTCTACTTGTAGATTGCTTCTCCTGCCGCGGCGGGTTCGCGATGACGTTTTCACACCAACACTCAGACCCTCCAACTCTTTAACTCTTCAACTCTCCAACTTGAGATTGCTTCACCCGATATACATCGGGTTCGCAATGACGTTTGCACGTCAACTCATGAGATAATAATGTCATGGAAATGCCTATTGGGACATTTGAAGTTGTTGCCAAAGATAACAAAACTAAAGCAAGACGCGGTCGCCTTTATACTCGGCGCGGCATTATTGAAACTCCAGCCTTTGCTCCTGATGCAACTTACGCAGTTTTAAAACATTTAAGCACTCACGATCTAGAAAAAATTGGTCTTCAAATGATTCTCACCAACACCTATCACGTTAATATTCGCCCTGGTCTTGAAGTAATAAAAGAGCACAACGGAATTCACAATTTCCTAAAATACGACAAACCAATCCTCACAGACAGCGGCGGCTGGCAAGTCTTTTCATTAGTTTATGAAAGTAAAATGGGCAAAGTTTTAGATAACGGTGTTAAATTCCGCGATCATATAAGTGGCGACGAGCACTTCTTAACTCCTCAAAAAGCTATCGACATTCAGTTAACCCTAGACTCTGATATCTTAATGGTTCTAGATTACCCTGTTTCTCCTAATGCAAATAAAAAAGACAACCTCTACTCTATCTCCCGAACAACTGCTTGGGCAAAAATTTCAAAAGACACATTTGTTAAAGATGAGCGTTCAAGAGATAAGATCCTTTATGGAATTATTCAAGGAGCAAACGACAAAGACTTAAGAAAAAAATCATTTGAGGAACTAGAGCAAATTGGATTTGGCGGATATGGTTTTGGCGGAGTTCCGCTTTATGACGACGTGGTTGAATACACGGCCGATCTTATTCCAGACAGTAAATTAAGATACATGATGGGATCAGGTACGCCTGATGATATTAAAAAATATGTTGCAATGGGATATGACCTTTTTGACTGCGTTGTCCCAACAAGAAACGCCAGACACGGTCTTTTATACACAAGCGAAGGAGAAATGCGAATAACCAATGCTAAGTTTAAGTTTGACAAAAAGCCAGTTGATGAAAAATGCGATTGTGAGCTTTGCACGACTTACTCACGCTCATACTTACACCATTTGTTTAAAATAAAAGAACCACTAGGCAGACGCCTCGCCACAATCCACAATTTAAGATTTTATGTAAAGATGATGGAGGAGATGAGAAAATTAATTAATCACTAGCCAACTCGAAGGCTAATACATCTTTTTCATTAGCTGTAGCTAAAGCAGCAACCTTCCTCAACGTTCGTTCCGTATCTAACCGCCACTTATCGGGAAGCTCAACCCTAAACTTATCGCGCATAAAATCCCTAAATGCCTGCATCCCTTCTTTATCGTCATATGAAAACTTTTTAGTCTGTTCTCCATCCCCAAAAGTTCCTTCGACTAATTCACCTGTACCAGTGAATGTCAACTCAAAAACATTACCTCCAAACTGTTTGCCATTACTGTCGTAACTATATCTAAGAGCTTCAATTTGCCGCCCAGCTGGTCCCTCTACAAAATGCCCCTGCAAGCGTGCACTAGGAGGAACATCTGGAGTTTCAATACCATACCCCCCTCGCGTATCCAGCTGAAAGATCCAGCTTGGTGGATCTATGAGGTCTACTTTTTTCAATGTAAAACTAGTTACCCGTGAACTATCCTCTTCACCTATTGTCAGTTCAAGATCATGTACCCCATCACCATGCAATAAATCAAGTTGGTAGTGTTCAATCGCGGGCGACACACTTCTCTCACCTAAAATTCTGTCACCAATTTCTACAAGCTCTCTCTCAGCAATGGTGCATTTGTTGTTATATTCTTCTCTGGCTTCAACCATGCGCCTAGCTTTTTCCTGTAACACAGGTCTTGCCACAACGGTTTCAAATGCAGCAGCTACTGCTTCTTCGTCTGCAACCCTCCCGCCACTTTCATCAACAATTCGATTCGCCTCCTCATGAATCTCATCAACAACTTGTCTCACTGCCTCCTTAGCAACTACCTCTGATAGATACCTTTCAATTTTTGCAACAAGCTCAGGATTTGTTAGTTTAAGTTCTGATGCAACAGAAGGGAGCTCCCCACCGCCACCGACTACTTTTCTCATACTAAAACAATACTACAATAAAACACCTTGCGCAAGAGATGCACCATGCACCTTAATAGGGTTTGCATATGTATTCATACCGACCTACAATAATCCATATGGGTTTGAAGCTAAATATTAATTTTATCCTCCGAACAGATGCGTTTGATGATGTCAACTTGGTCGTTGGTCAAGAATATAAATTTGAAAAACCAGGACTACACTTAATCTCAGATACGCTTCAAATTTGGCTTACAAAAAAAGACTGGACTGTTTTAGCAGATATACAAGTTACGTCTTTAACCCGCGCAAATGATCTAACCTCTGGCACTTTTGTAGTAAAACATGTCTATACTGGCAACGAGCAAAAAACCGTTACAGAAATGTTTAGACGAATGTACGGGTCGAAGTAACCATGGAAAAGAAGCCACTTGTTTTTAAATATAAAAACTGGAGAGGAGAAACCAGCATTCGAAAAGTTATGCCAATAAAGATTTGGTATGGCTCTACTAAATGGCATCCACAAGAAGGTTGGCTTCTTAAAGCCATGGATTTAGATAAAGATGCCGAGCGTGATTTTTCTATAAAGGATATTATCAGTTTCGAAAAAGAGTGATTCCCAAACTCTTACAGCAACACGGCGCTGGCTAGCCCCAAAAACACCAAAAAGCCTATCATATCCGTAGCAGTAGTCAAAAGCACCGCAGAACTCACAGCCGGATCGATGTTTAACTTTTTTAGCGTAAGAGGAATGACCGTTCCAAAAAATCCCGCAGCTAAAAGATTAAATATCATCGCAAGTGCCAATACGACCCCAAGCATAATGTTTTTGTTTAGAATGTAAGCTACCAAAGCAATAATCACCCCATTTGCTGCACCATTGAGTATTCCAGCGATCATCTCTTTTATAACTATTTTCTTACCTACTCCCGGCTCTATTTCACCTAATGCAAGACTTCGAATAACAACCGCTAGAGTTTGCGTACCAGCATTCCCTCCCATACTTGCGACAATTGGCATATAAGCCGCCAGTATTACCATCTCACTTAGCGTATTTTGGAATAAAGAGATAATCGCAACAGCGCCAAGCGAAGTTAATAAGTTTATAACAAGCCACTTTAACCTATGATTTACCGTTGTGGACACTGAATCGGTAGCGGTCTCCTCTTTTTGCACACCCGCGAATTTGAGTAGTTTCTTACTTGCTTCATCTTCAATTACCTTAATTAAATCTTTTGCATGAACAATCCCTATTGGAATATCATCCTCGTTAGCAGTAATGACCAAATCATCTTTTGGGTGTTTTTTAAGCAAACTTATAAGTTTACCTTTCTCAAACTGCCCATTAATGACAATTGCATCTGAAATCAAGTGATCAATTGGCTCATCTTTGTCGGCAGCGATAATATGTGCAAAGTAAACCCTACCTAAAGTTTTTCTCTTATTATCGGTAGCAATAATCACTGGGACCTCATCGAAGTTTTTTAAATATTCGTCAACCTTTTTCGCAACATCTTCCACGGTAAAATTCTCCTCAACCACAACAAAGTTGCGTCTGATCAAATCTGCTACTTCAGGGAATAGCTGTGTCATCTCTTCAATCTCTTGCTTATAATCAGAAGCACGCTCTTCCTGTTGCTCCCCATCTATGTCTTTTCTGTGATTTAAAATAACCTCTTCTTCTGCTCTATCTGTGTAGTATAAAAGTGCATCAATCTCTGCTTGAGTTAACGACCTGATAATATTTTTTCGCACCCCGAGCCCAACTAAAAACAAAACCTCAACTTGCGCGTCGGCGGGAAGTAGTCTAAAAATTGCTATTCGAGATCGTGCCAAGTCAATTATCTTAGCAATGTCGCTGTAGGTTAGTTTAGAAAGTATTTTTTTAGCCTTCGCTTTATTGTTTTTGCTTAAAAGCTTTTCTAAATCGGAAGCGATTTTCCTAGCAGATCCTTTTTTCCGAAGCCTGTTCATCTATAACTCTAGAATATATGTAAAATCACGCTTTAACAAGTGTTAGTTGAAGAGTTAAAGAGTTATAGAGTTTGAGTGTTGAAGCGTTTGAATGTCATTGCGAGGAGGAAATCGAAGATTTTCGACGAAGCAATCCCAGATTGGAGAGTTGGAGAGTTGTACTATATAATTAAACGATGGAAAACATTCATCCATCTCTTCGTATCCGCAAAGGAGTTGCTATTGTTCTTGGAATCATACTTTTAGAAGCTATCTTTATTTACGTCCTTACTATACACAGAAACAATACTCCCACCCAGCAGCCAATTAATATCCCAATTATTAGCTCAACAATACACGTCAACAAAAACTCGATAGAAAATACAAGCATGCCGATAGCAACGCGAGAAAAAATCACAAACGCAGTTAGCCAGATTCAAGATGCAAAGTTGGATTTAGGAGATGACATAACGTTAAATAACAACGGCAAAGGAACACTTGTTCAATCATACGTCTATGTCCCAGTTGTACGGTTTGGTTCACTAATCGAGGAAACTAATCTAGATGAAATCAAAGACACGTACATAAACGGAAGCAGCAATAAATTTAGTAAAGTCTATATCCTTAACGATGCAAAGGCACTTAACACAATACTAAACACCACTAACACTAAAGCAATTACAGTCGCCTCCGTTGACACACTAATTAGCAAAATGAGTAAATCTGATCTAGCGATAGTCCCATTTGAAGAACTAACCCCCAAACTAAGTACATTAAAGATAGGTAAGCTTTCTGTATTAAACAAGGAGCTAAGCAACGATAAATGGCCGTTAACGCTAAAAGTCTACATAGACGGCAAAAAGGGACAACTTCTTGTCGATGTACTAGGTGATAGTTTGGTTGATAACAGAATCCCACAAAACATGGGTACTTTAATTATGACAGGTGTTACTGCAATAAGCCGCGGGGTCGAGTATGCAATAGAGCGTCACAATGACCCAATATATCCAGCTCGAGGCGTAATGGACGTACTTTCCAAAGCGGACTTAACTCATGTAAACAGCGAGAATCCATTATTCGATGGGTGCATACCTGCAGAACACGGCGTAGTTCTTTGTGGTAAAACCCGCTCAATTGCGAACTTTAAAGCAATTGGTGTTGATATCGTAGGCCTAACAGGTAACCACCGAAATGATTATGGTCCCAAAAAAAACCTTGAATCGATTGGTCACTTAGAAGAATTAGGACTTGAGTATTATGGCGGCGGTAAAAACGAAAAAGATGCCGCGAAGATTTTATACAAAAAGATTGATGATATTACACTAGCATTTGTTGGTTATGCGTACTTTGATTCTTTGAACGGTCCTAGCTACCGATCTTTAGCATATGGAGACCGACCAGGTGCCAATTACTATAGTGAGAAAAAAGTTAAAAGAGATATTGAAACCGCTCGTAAAAAGGCCGACTTTGTGATTGTTGAATATCAGTTTATTGAAAACTATTCATACGACCCGATTCCTGGTCAAATTGAGGTATTCCAACAAACCATTGATTATGGAGCAGATCTTGTTATGGGGGTTCAGTCGCACCAACCACAATGGATTAGGTTTAGAAAGTCTCCAGATGGGCACGAAGGAACAATATTTTATGGACTTGGAAACTTCTTTTTTGACCAAATGTGGTCACTTGGTACAAGGCAAGGAATAATTCCAGAGTTTGTCTTTTACAACGGGAAGCTTATTTCAATGGATATTATGACCACCCTACTTTACGATTACGCACAACCCCGATTTGTAACAGGACAAGACCGAGAAGCGATATTAAAGGAAGTGCTCCCTTAGCCCTTAACTGATTTGCGATTACTTTCTTCAAGTTCTTTTCGCTTTTTAAATTCTCTATAACCTTTAACGTATTGTCGGAGAAGAACTAAGAATATCAAACCCAAACCAAAAAACACCCCAACAATAAGATATGAGTTTAGTTTAGATGTAAAATCCGCAAATCTAAAAACTAAGTAATTAACTGTAAAGGCTGGAATTGCAGAAACGACTGCAGTGATTATAAAGTATGTTTTAAAATCAAGCGGAGTAAGACCTGCAGCGTACGACACAATATCGAACATCGGGAAGCCAAAAAGTCTCGCGATAATAAGTAGCTTTTCATCTGATGCATCTACAAATTCATCAATGTCCTCCATTGTTTCTTCACCAACAAACTTTTTAACTAAAGGCCTCCCCCACTTTTTGCTAATCCAAAAGGCGATTGCAGAGCTAATAAGTCCTCCAAGATACGCATAAAACATGGTTTTCCATAACCCAAAAAGTCCCACACTAAGAAGAACCCCAGGGCTCCCAGCTATAGGAGCAAAGATATGGGAAATCACAACATAAATTGTTACACCAAAAGGCCCAAATGGCCCTAGCCAAATAACTAACTTATGCATCCAATCAGCAGTGATGATGTCACCCAAAAAATAAACGAATACGATAATTGCTACTGCACCAAGAGCATTTTTAACGGTTACGTACTTAATCCCCCTCCTATACCAACTCTTTTGAGTTATCGCTCGCAATTTATCAAGCATAAACGTATTATCGCACACTAAAAGTTTAGTTAAAGGTCCGACCTTTAACTAAACCGCTACAACAGGCTCAAGAAATCTTTAGATCTCTTGACAAGACTTTAGCGTATAATGTGAACAGCTAAAGGGGGTGATTTAAATGACAGGATTTGCAGATAATATTGAAAAGCTTACAAAAGAAAATGACAACTTCCGAAAAGTTTTGTTCACAGGAGAACACATGCAGCTAGTCCTAATGACACTTTTACCTGGTGAAGACATTGGATTAGAAGTACATAACAATGTTGACCAGTTCTTCCGAGTTGATGCTGGACATGGAAAGGTTGTTATGAACGGCCAGGAACAAGACATTGAAGATGGGTTTGCAGTACTAGTCCCAGCAGGAACAGAACACAACATTGTAAATACTGGCGATGAACCATTAAGGCTCTACACAATTTATGCCCCACCAAACCATCCAGACGGTACAGTACATGCTACCAAAGCAGAAGCAGATGAGTACGAAGCAACTCACCACCACGAAGAGTAAGCCTACAAGCCCTCCTTATTTAGGGGGGCGTATGGCACGATGAATTATGGATAATGTTACTTCAAAAGAACTAATTGAATATATAAAGCGACATAGCAATAAAGAAAAAGCAACATCAGAGCATCGATACTTTAAAACAAATCCTGGCGAATACGGTGCTCATGACAAGTTTCTAGGCGTCCCAATGCCAACACAGCGTCAAATTGTCAAACGTTACTACAAGGTCCCGTTAGAAATAGTTCCAGACCTATTAAAAAGCCCCTTTCACGAAGTTAGAATGATTGGGCTTTTAATTCTAGTTGAGAAATTTAAAAAGACCAAAAAAGATCCCGCTGCGCAAAAACAAATATATGAGATGTTTGTTAAAAATCTTAATGCCGCAAATAACTGGGATTTAGTCGATGTAACAGTCCCCCATGTTATTGGCGAATTTATGGTTATCCAACCAAAGGAAAGAAAATTATTGTATAAGCTAGCAAAGTCAAAGGGTTTATGGGAAAAACGGAGTGCAATGCTAGCATGCTACGCGTTCATAAAAAGAAACGATTTTGATGATACATTAAAAATAGCAGAGATCCTAGTAAGCGATAAACATGACTTAATTCACAAAGCCGTTGGCTGGATGCTAAGAGAAATTGGCAAACGTGATGAAAACAAAGAAAAGGAGTTTTTAATGAAACACTATAAAACCATGCCACGAACTATGCTTAGATATGCCATTGAAAAAATGAGCAAAAAAGATAAAGACTTCTTTATGGGTAGAACTACTTAAACGCCAGTAATACAACTGCAAATAAGGTAATACCAACGATTGCAACAAGCTGTATTAACCACTCTTTGTGGGGCAGTTTATCAAAGTTAGTCATTTAGTATCACCTCTTTCCTACAACTAATATACATAAATGTTTAGGACTTGGTCAAATAGCTTATACTTAAAAAGATGGTAAAAGAAACTCTGATATCCGCACTAATATTCGTTGCTAGCGTCATAGCATTAGTTCTACTTCTTCAAATAAGACGCACCTAGTTACAGTCACCGCGACCAAATAAAAGGTTATGAAAATACTCTGATACGTAATTTATGTTGTGAGAATACTGTGCAGTTTCTTTATGGATTTTAACGTAGCGCTTTAATGGACAGTGTTTGGCATCATCATGTTTCTTTATGTGTTTGAGAACATAGGTGACTGCCCGCTTTTGGTTTGGGAAAATCCTGTTTTCTCCTAGCTCTTCTAATAAACCACTTTCCTCCATGACTTCAAGCACTGAGGTTTTAAGCCCAGCAAAATAAATTTCCTTTTTAGATTCTTTTAGTCTTGAGATTAACTCACGCAAAATCTCAATGCCTGTTGCATCAATCATATTGATCCCCGACCCAACAATAACTACTGCAGATATTTTTTTGTGAGCAACAAGGTCTGCTAGAATTGCGTTCTCTAGATTTTGTGCATTTGCAAAAAACAATGGGGCATCAAATCGGATAATTGCAATATTTGTACACCTTGCCAAGTGGAAAAGCTTTGAGTCATGAAACGTACCATCTCGGTATTTTGACAAAAACACAATCCTTGGATGAGCATTGTTATATAGGTAATAAAGAATAGAAAGTGCAACCCCAATGGCAAGACCTTTTTCCAGATCTGGCGCAAAATAAAGCGTTCCTGCAAAGGTAACTAATGCTGCCACACCATCTTGTTTACTTGCTTTAAAAATCTCAACAATCTTTTTTACATCTAATAAACTAAGTACGCTTACTACAATGATTGCCGACAACACAACCTGTGGCAAAAATTTAAGTAGTGGAGCAAAAAATAACATAGTAAGCAGCACAACGATCCCAGCAATAACGTTAGAAAGTCCGGTTACTCCTCCACTTTCATAGTTTACTGACGTTCTCATAAAAGATCCCGCAACAGGAAGCCCCTTACTAATGGAACCAACAATATTTGCCATGCCTTGTCCAATTAGTTCTTGGTTGTAATCTATAGCCTCCTTAGTCTTAAAAGCAATAGCTTGAGCAACAGCAATCGACTGTGTAAAACCAACAATTGCAATCATTAGAATTGCAGGCAAAAGTGACATCATCTTTGCCAAATCAATAGTTGGCATGGAAAACTTAGGTAAACCTTTTGGTATGTCTCCAACGATGCTTCCCCCTTGAACAAAAGTTAAGTTATTTAGGTTAAGCTTTCCACTACTAACATCAAGATACCAAATATCTTTTGACAAAGGCTTGCCATGGACATCTTTTGCTAATACAAGCTTTCTTTGCGCTGGGTTAATATCGTAAAGTGCAGTTGTAGATAGTTCTTTTTTTAATCTATCAAAATCTAGTTTTAGCAAAGAAGTTTCAAACTCTAAACGACGATACTTAGATTCAAGCTCGAACTGGTCTATATCACCTAACAATCCCGATTCGATCTGTTCTTTCAGTTTAACTATTTCCTGTTCATTAGCGTTAATCTGCGATAATACTTGATTATATTCAGTTATTTTTGTTAACACTTCAGAAGATGCAATATTAAATGACGAACCAGTAAAACTAATCCTATACCCGATTCCCCATGAAACTATAGTGGCAACCACCACCACAATCAAAACATAAGGCACCTTAGAGTTAAGCCATTTGAAAAGGTACATGGTAACAAGTGCAGCAACCCCAAAGGCTAGAGTTGGCCAGTATAGATGAGAGGCAGAATCCCTAAGTACTGGGACTATTGACTGGTAAAGGTAGTTTTGCGTGTTAATGGAACTCCCCAAAAACGAAGGCAGTTGCAAAAACGCAATTATAATGACAGCAGCACTAGTAAACCCATAAATTACAGGGTGCGAAATAAATGAAAGCAACGAACCAAGCCTAAAACTACCAAGTAGTAGCTGAATTACACCTAGCGTAAACGCAATCATAGTCGTATAGGCAATAAATTCAGGGCTAGATGTAATTGCTATCGAGCTTAACGCGGTAGCAGTCATCAAAGAAACCAAAGCAACTGGTCCAGTTGATAAGTGCCTACTTGAGCCAAATAGTGCCGCAATAATAGGAGGTAAAAAGGCTGCATACAATCCGTAATAAGCTGGAAGACCGGCAAGTTCTGCGTACGCTAACGATTGAGGGATTAAAACTAAAGCCACTGTAATCCCTGCAAGTAAGTCTGCTTTTAATGTGTCCCAAGAAAAATCCTCAAACCAGCGAAGAAAAGGAAACAATGAAAGTAAAATTGGATTTGTTACCCTAACTTTAAACTGCTTAGTACGTTTTAGTTTTGTAGTCTGGGTATGTTTTGTTTTTTGCTCAGAAGCTTTTTTACCCCAAATACTAGTTCGAGATTTTTTCTTTGCAGGCATTACTTTAATACTATCGTACTGCAGAGCAGTTTAAAAGTTCAAGTGGACTACTGACTAGTCATCGCGAGGAGTAAAGCAATCTCTACCGCCAGTAGATTGCCACACTACGCTCGCAATGACAACTCACCCGTCACTGCGAAGGAGCAAAGCGACTGCGGCAGTCTGACGTAGCGTCATTGCGAGGAGTAAGCTTACAGCTTGCGACGCGGCAATCTCTATGAACAGACTGCCACAGTCGCTTTGCCCCCTCGCGGTGACGGTTTTGTTAAGTCCTGTATGTACATCTTGCGCACATCCATTGCTAGCGCTCAACATTTATTACCTTGAAATATTTTCTTAATAAATTTGTATTACTTGCGTAGTTTGAAAGGAGGTGAATGAAATGAAATTAAACAAATACTTAATAGTTCCAGCAATCGCTTTAGCGGTCACGGCAACAGGAGCCTACGGACTTAGCAAAGTAGATGCTGCAGAAACAAGTAATCTGCCACCATTTGTTCAAGGACTAGCGCAAAGGTTTGGCTTGAACCAAGAAGAGGTTCAAAACTATATGAATGAGCAAATGGAAGCAAGACATGAAGAAATGGAGCAAAGACACGAAGAGCACCTTAATGAGCTCGTTGATACTGGTGTAATAACTCCAGAGCAAAAAGACATGCTTGAGGCAAAGCATGAAGAAATGGAAGAAGTTCGAGAAGAGTATCGTTCTCTTCCACCAATGGAGAGGCGCGAGGCAATGCGCGAACTTCGTGATGAAATGCACCAATGGGCGCAGGATAATGGAATAAACTTACCACACGATGGAACAGGTAAGGGAATGCACATGGGTAAAGCGTTTGGCAAAAGAGGCGGAGGATTTGGAATGCACGGAAACGGTCTAATGACGCAGTAACGTGTTCTAAACCGCGAGAAAAAGCCCTCACATCGGGGGCTTTTTTCGTATCTGATATCATACGCACATGCTAAATCCAAAGCCCCTTGTTTTTCTTGACCTTGAAACTACTGGGTTTAGTCCAAAATATAATCGTGTTACAGAGATTGGAATCGTTGTAGTAAGAGGCAATCATATAACTGATGAATATCAGCGACTTGTTAACCCAGATCAGTGGATAAGCCCAGCAATAACAAAAATAACTGGCATAACCCAAAAAGATGTTCTTGATGCCCCCTACTTTAACGAGATTGCTAACGAACTACTCCCCTATCTCAAACTCGGCTTACTGACTGCTCATAATGCCAACTTTGACTATCGATTCCTGCAAGCCGAATTTTTTAGGAGCGGAGTTGAATTTAACTCGCCAAGGCTTTGCACTATGACGTTATCTCGCCAATTATTCCCTACTCAAAAAAGCCATAGATTAGAAGAGATCCTTCGAGTACACAATATCAGTGTCAAAAGACATCACAGAGCACTAGACGATGCCCGCGCCACAGCACAGTTTTATTTAAAGGTTAAAAAGGAACTCCCAAGGGATTTATTCACACAGTCACTTAAAAAAGCTATATATTAAAAAAACGGGCGAAGGATTAACCTCCGCCCGCCACAAAGAACTCACTTGCGCCATCTATGTCTCGTCTTTCCACTCCTCTTTTCATTTTTGTGCGCGAAAACCTCGTGGTAAATCATGCAAACTCCTACGCCAATTACAAAATATAAAAAGGCGACAAAGAAGATTGCTAAGAAGGCGCGGTCCATGATCTTCTCCTTTATTAGAGTGTTGTTAATAAAGCCCAATTTAATTGGGCGCGAACGATGTCCTAATAATACTACACTACATAACTAAATTGCATTTGGGGGTTAATACTTCTATAATATTTATACGAAGTGATGTGATGAAAATACGTCAATTGCTTACAACATCTTTTGTTATTCTTACCCTAGCTTTTTTATTAACCCCTACTGCCTATGCTGACACTGTTCGTGTTAACGTCAAAGAAGACACTTCTTTTGTTGAGGCAAATCCTGATCTAACAGACTACGGTGCCTTCCCACACTTAATTATCGGGCGCCATAACGGCGAGTACTGCGCAAAAATCTCTTTCGAAGACATTAACCTGCCACCTGAAACAATGTTTGACTCCGCAAGACTTAGCATCAACATAATAAGCTACGCTTACAGCGACTCAACAAGAATAAAAATAGGACCTAATGTCGCAAGTCCAACATTAGATGAAAACACAAGCACATGGAACACCGGTCCGGCGATGGCTACTGACGCAGCATTAATCTCTCAACCCGTAATAGATTTAACTGAAACCACACAAACGTTAGATATATCTAACATTGTAAACGCTTGGCTAATGGGCACAATTCCAAACAATGGCATTGGCATCTGCGTCGCTGCTGGTCAACCCGATGTAGTCTTCACAATATCCTCAAAAGATACCACAGTTAACCCATTACGCATGTCGCTAACGTATCACACAGTAGCCCTTGGCGAGCCACCTTCAGAAGACATAGCGTCAGATTATCCAATCACATTTAACTTAATAAGTCCTGATGGCGATACTTTAACCACAGCCCCTTATACTTTTAGGTGGACCACTGTAGATAATACCGACCCAGCACGCGAGCACTTAACAATAACAATCAATCGCGAAAACCCAGACAGTACACAAACTCAGATTATTAAATATGACATGCCTACCACATGGACAAGCTTTCAATACACAAGCGACTTAGCCGATGGAAACTACTCGTGGTACATGGAGGGGTTTCACATGGATACGCTCGTTTACACAACAGATACCAAATACTTTACAGTTGACAATTCTACAACACCAACGACAACAACTTCGCCAACTACCGGAGCAAGCCCAACTGAGGAACCGACACTCACTCCTGAAGACACGCCTGAAATATCAGGTACAACCACCCCAGCAGAAGAAATTAGCCCAAAAGCCTCACCAGAAAACTCACCCACTACGTCAAGTAAGAATAGTATAGATCTGCAAAGTATAAATCCAATTTGGCTTCTTATTTTGCTTCTTAGCTTAATAGTTATCATTTTGTTATTCCTGCTTCTAAAAAAGAGTGACGATAACAATCAACCAGGCAAAAAAGAAAAGCAACCTTAGACTGATAATAGCTTCCACCAGTTTTCGTGTAAAAAGCGGGCGATGCTTATGCACCGCCCTGAGGATTAGGGGGGCGGCGGTGGGGCTTTGCTGATTATCAAAACCACCCATACCAGCAAAGCCACTAAAATGACCGCAACGCTGACGCCTCCCAAACAGACAGCATTCATTGTCAGCCTCCTGTTGAATGCTATTTGGTAAGACCTCGATTTAAAATTTCAAGGCCTGGAATAATCCATTCCCCGTCTTTTTGAATAATTTTTCCATCAAGCAAAACTTCCCCACCACCATATTCAGGTAACATCTGAATTGTAATATCCCAATGAATTGAGCTTACATTGCCATTAAAAACCTTTACAGGCTTACCTTCATGCTCGCTAAACTCATAGGAACTTCCAGGGGTAATATGAAAACTACCACCAACCTTTTCGTTCAGCAAACCATTAAACAACCGCCTTCTAAGACCAGGATTTGTACCAAAAGCAATTTCACCAAAACGCCTAGCACCTTCGTCGCGAGATAAAAATTCGTCTAAATCTTCCTGCAACGTTTTTGATTTAGCCTCTACAATCACACCTTTTTCAACTTTAAAATAAACGTCTTCAATAATCTTGTTCTCGTGTCCTAACATCCTTTTGCCTGCAGCAAAAAACTGCCCATCAACTTTATCTATTTCTGGTGCAGAAAAGACCTCAGAACCTGGATAATTATTATCAATTGTAGAGTTTATAAACGTCATGCCTTCAATACCTACCTCTAGATGTGTTCTTTTTTTAGGATCAGGGTTACTAGGATCTGCAATTAGCGTAAGCGTCTTGCCTTCATCTAGTATCTTAGTTAATATCTCCTGCGCTTTTTTAATCTCATCCCAAGGCTGATCACACGCATTAAAGTAAAGTTTTACATATTCTTCAAAAGGAAGCCCCTCTAAGTTAGCCTCTGCTTTTGTTGGCCAATAAATTAACTGCCAATTTGTATGATTAACGCGATAATCACCATAAATTGGTTTTTGCGCCTTTTGAGCCTCCTTCATTCGATCCACCGATACGTTTTCCATAACCGTTGGATCCTTCGCTGCCCTAATCATAAGCACAACGTCTGCCTGCATAATTTGTGAGTTCAGAAAAGAGTAATAACGTGCAATATCACGCTTTTTTAAGTTCGCGAACAAGACAGAATCCATTTCAAGTTCTCGAACATAGTAATAAACTCGAGCGCCCTTTTGGCTACATAAACGTGCTACCTCTTTAGCAAGCTGCCGTCCACCAACATCGTAAATAATTAACACATGATCAGTTGGTTTTACTTTCGCAGACAAATGAACCCAATCACTTGCAACCTTTTCAACAAGCTCAGGATTAAACGTCACAATTTCATCACTTAAGTCTTTAACGATGTAATTCATAGCAAAATATTAACAAGCTTATAAAAGTTGTGCGATAATTAAAGCATCTTATATGACAATAAGTAATTCTAATGTTAACCGCAACGTACTCACTGCCCTTTTAGAAAAATACGATATCCCTACTTCGAAATGGAACGGCAATAATGGAACCAAAAAGATTAGTGATCTAGTTACAGAAATTAAAAACGGCGAGACAGTTCTTATCGAGGAAGACAACAAGCTAATTCGCGTAGTAAATATAGTTATAGCCGATGTTTTATATATTGATAATAATACAGGGCAAAAGTGGAAATTAACCGAAGAAAAACAAGTATTCAAAAAGGACAACACAGTAAAACGACGAACTAAGGCGTTAGGTGCAGTTTCGGAAAAGATCCACGGTGGTGAAGACCTAACATTAGCATTACTACGTGCACTAACCGAAGAATTATTTTCTTCCTATGAGAAGATGCCAAACCTTAAAGAGCTCCTTACACGAATAACTGTTAAGGATAAAAGAGAAATAATCGAAGAACACATATCTACCGCTTATCCTGAGTTGTTATCAAGGTACAAAATCCACAAACTAACAGTTTATTTACCAAAAGAGCTATTTAACGCCAAAGGTTACATAGAACACCAACCCACCAAAGACATACATTTTGTATGGGAGGAGACCACCGCTTAGCTAATATTTATAGACTTAATTTCATCGATTTTGTACACCTCTTCAGGAAAATTACACTCCATTAATCTTTGCCTAAGGTCAGACGCACCGTTAAAATCCCGAATATAAATCTTGAAAAACTTTTTTAGTACCTGAAACTTGCCTTTGTATCTGTAATCTGGAAGCTTTCCTTTCCACCTTTTTTCAAAAAGCTTAATGTGTAAGATTAGAAGCTTAATACGTTCTTCTTTAGAGTGAAAACGCTTTTCTTTTTCAAACACCCATGGATTTTGAAAGATTCCTCTTCCAATCATCACGCCATCAACTCCGTATCTTTTAGACTTTTCAATTACCTCTTGATACGACAAGACATCTCCGTTCCCGATAACTATTGTACTTGGCGCAATTTCATCTCGAAGTTTTACTACCTTACCAATTTCATTCCAGTCCGCACTTACTTTTGACATTTGCTTTGCTGTTCGCCCATGAATTGTTAGTGCGGCAATTCCTTGCTCTAGCAAAAATGACGCCCAGTCCTCTGTCTCGACCTTATCAAACCCAATCCTAGTTTTTACACTAACAGGGATATCGCCTGCACCTTCTTTAGTTGCTTTAATAATCTCCGCCGATAACATCTTGTCTTTAATATGAGCTGCCCCACTACCCATTGACGTAACCTTTTTGACAGGACAACCCATATTAATATCAATTCCATCAAAGCCGAGCTTAACAATAAGCCTTGCGCTTTCTTTGAAAAAGTCAGGGTTTACTCCCCAAATTTGAGCAACAATTGGGCGCTGCTTTCCGCTAAATTCAAGGTTAATCAGAGCGTCTTCTCGTCCTTCACTCATAAGGGCATGAACATTTGTAAACTCGGTAAACATGATATCGGGTTTGGCTGTTATTGCAATAACTTCACGGAAAATGTTGTCTGTAACATCTTCCATTGGAGCAAGTACTGCAAAAGGTTTTTCTAAACTTTGCCAAAAATTCACGCTTTGATTATAACCTGCTGTCTGGTTGAGTGTCCGGGGCTTAATTATAAGATACTGGCTGCGGGACAGGGACTCGAACCCCAATTTTCTGATCCAGAGTCAGACGTCCTACCATTAGACGATCCCGCAACGCATCTCAAGCAGTATTTTATCACGCAAATTTAGTTAAGAGCCCAGCAGCGCTTCGCTTAACTAGCGCCAGCAATTAGCTGTTTCAGATTATCTCTATTAACTAAAATACGAGAATCAACGAATTTATCGTTAATTATTTGTGACGGAGCTAATTTATAGATTTCTTGAGGCGTAGCTTTATACATTCTAAGCACAGATTCACCCAAAAAGTCGCTAATTCCGTTAACAAATCTCTCGTAGACGTTCCCTTGCTTGATAAAGCCCGTTTTCAACATTTTAGAACCATAAGTGTGAAGTCCATGAAGCAACTCCGATTTCGAAGACACCTCACTTGCAGTAGCCTTTATGTAAACAGCATCTACGTCGTCACCAACTGCGGTAGAGTTAAAAATTGCAAGAGCCACATTAGGGTTTTCTTTAATGTAAGACGAGTGCTTAGTCTCTTTAGACGAATACCAATAAAGATTAAGTTTCTTGTCGTAAGCAAAAAAGACGTTTGCAATCCACGGCTCCCCCGCTTTACTCGATACCGATAACGTCATATACAAATTATCATCCAATATTTGTTTTGCTTTTTCTTCAACAGTCACAAGCTAAGTATACCAACCCCTCTGCCCCCAGTTGGCTTTTCTCTCTTACTCCCGCAATTACCAAAAGCTAAACGTATAACCACCATTAAAGACAAAATGTATCTGATTAACTAGCATGTTATCATTAAAACGTGGCTGTAGATAAATCGATATTCAAAGCTTACGACATACGCGGGATATACCCCAGCTCACTTAGTGAAGATCTTGCCTACAAGATTGGACGCGCTTATGCAACTTTACTAACCGAAGAAAATCCTAACAAGCAATTAAATATTGTCGTAAGCGGAGACATGCGACTTTCTACGCCAAAACTAAAGCCCAAATTAATAAAAGGCTTAATTGATAGCGGATGCAACGTGATTGATGTTAATATGCTAACTACTCCGACGTTTTACTTTGCCGTAGCCTATTATGGTTACGATGGCGGAATTCAGGTGTCCGCATCACATAATCCTAAGGATTACAACGGCTTCAAAATGGTTCGTAAAAACGCTGTTCCAATAAGCGGTGATAGTGGGATTATGGACATTCGGGATATGGTGCTAAACGAGGATTTCGTTGCTACAGATAAAAAAGGTGCCATTTCCAAAAAGTTTAATGTCACTCAAGAGGCAGTACGCGTTGAGAGAGAATATGTCAAAGGTTGGAACAACATAAAACCAATGCACATAGTAGTTGATGCAGCAAACGCATTAGGATCAATTGACATAGATGAGATATTTAAAGACCTACCTATCAAACTAACCCGTATTAACTGGGAATTGGACGGGTCATTTCCTTCTCACCAACCTGATCCTCTAAAAGAGGAAAACTTAGAACTTTTAAGACAAAAGGTTAAAGAATTAGAGGCAGATTTGGGAATCGCACCAGATGGCGATGGCGACAGATATTTTATCGTTGACGAAAAAGGTCAAATACTGCGCCAAGAAATTTTGCGTGGAATAATTGCACAAGAAGTACTAAAAGATCACCCGGGAGTTAAAATTGGCTATGATATTAGACCTGGTCGAATAACGGTTGACATGATAAAGGAAGCTGGCGGAACTCCTGTAATAACAAAAGTCGGCCACTCTTTAATTAAAGAGCAAATGATACGGGAAGATCTATTCTTTGCAGGAGAATCGTCAGGTCATTACTACTTTACCTTTGACTTTGGCAAGTTCGACGCACCAATCGTCTTAATCCACTACTTCCTGCGATATTTAACTCGCGAAAATAAACCACTCTCAGTGCTTAGCGCCCCACTACAGAAATATTTTAATTCAGGCGAAATCAACTCAACGGTTAAAGACAAAGACGCAAAAATTAAAGAGCTTATAGAGCGCTATTCCGACGCCAAAAACATCTCAACCTTAGATGGCGTTTTAATCGAGTACGATGATTTTTGGTTTAATGTTAGACCGTCAAACACAGAACCTAAGCTACGCCTTAATTTAGAGGCTATTTCCAAAGAAATTATGGAAGAAAAACGTGACGAGGTGTTATCGATTATTCGCGAGTAAATGCCAACTCCTTACTCCACCCAACTAGAATTTGCCAAAGAACTCGTTAAAAAAGGTGGTCTTATTGCCAAAAACGCTCAGCAAAACCACGCTTTAGATTACACACTAAAACCTAACGAAAAAGCACACCTTGTTACTAAGTACGATACTCAAATCGAAGAGATGATGATAAAAGCAATCAAAAGAGAGTTCCCTGGTCACGCCATTTATGGCGAAGAAACAGGCAACCATAGTGGCACTAATGGTTTTACATGGCTTATTGACCCAATTGATGGCACGTCCAACTTTGCGCACGGACTTCCGCTTTACTGCACGATGTTGGCTCTAATGCATGGCGGCGAAGTAGTTGTAGCTGCAATATACCTTCCAGTACTTGATGAACTTTTTTATGGAGAAGCAGGGCAAGGCTCATTTGTTAACGGCAAACGTCTTAGTGTTTCAAAAGAAGAGAGTCTAGAACGTGCATTTGTTTATGTAGAGCGCGGAGGGAAAGAACACGACAAATGGTATGTCAATTTACTTAGTAACTCTCAATCTAAGGTTATGGGAACGCGAATTTTAGGCTCATGCGGAATACAAATGGCTTTTATTGCAGCAGGCAGAATGGATGGATTTATCTCAAAAGGCACAAATCTTTACGACAGAGCCCCAGGAGTACTTTTTATCAAAGAAGCAGGCGGGGTAATTGTTAACTTTAAAGGTGAAGAGTACGACGTACAAGATAAAGACTTAGTTGCAGCAAATCCATCGCTTGCCCAAAAAATCGTCAGCGACTTACCACTCGATGCTTAAATCCCGAACACGTGGTCGTTAATTAGACTAATAAATTCTCTTTCAACGTTCATTACAATACCTCGTGCCCTTTTTTTAAAATCATGCATCGAGTTTTCAACTAGTACTCTTGTCGCACGCTCATCTGGAAAGTACTCCATTTGTACTAAAACTTGATACTTATCCTTACCTTTAAAATTATCTAAGACTAAATGTGTTAGTTCTAAATAAACGGTTTTTCTAGCAACCTCTAGTAAACGCTTCTTTTGCTCTTTCGAGGCGTTAAGCTCATTCATTGCTTTTTCTAGTTTTTCTAAATTTATATACTTGTCAAAAAAGTGCTCTTTTTTCATATTAAAAAACCGGTCCTAAAGGAATTACATCGTCAGGGTCATTAACAAACATCATTACCACCGCACCTTTTCGCATCCCACCATCAAGGTGCAAAGCATGCATTGCTTCAGGACTAGCACCAAACTGCTTACCAGTCCAAGGGGCTGGACCAGCATCAGCAACAACTCCAACAACAGCATCTCCGGTAACGGTATTCACCATAATCATTTTTCTATATTTGAACCAATCTTTCATTCCATAAACATTCCCGCGCCAACCTGGAGCTAAGAATGTTTGAACTGCAAAGTAATACTTTTCTTTTTGTTTTAGCTCATCTGTTAACTCCGACTTAGAGTTTGCGAAATAGCCCCACGCACCTTTTTTAGGAGCCATCCCGTCTCTGATATGCTCATCATGTAAAGAAACAGTATCACCAGGATAGCGTATCAAATGCTGCTCGTAACCTGTGTAACCATAATCGGTGTTCAAGCTAATTCCATCCAATTCACTTCTTGCATCAATACCTAAGTACTGTTTTAAAATCCGATTAATTTGCTCACTTTGCTGTTTTTCTAACTTTGAGACTTTGTTTGGCAAAAACTGTTTAATCTGTAAGGCTAAAACCTTCTTTTGCGTCTCAACGTCAATATCTTGAGTTACCAACTCCCCTTCTGTGTCAATCTCTTCTTGACGTTCCTCCTCTTCGCTTTCTGCCTCAACAACAGTATCAAACGTTACAGGAATCATCGGGCTTAGTACCATCGCTGCAGAAACGGTACCAGCAGCAAGTAGTTTTAAACTTTCTGTTTCTATTTCTTTTATTGGGATTGGTTCCTCTAACAGTTTTTTAACTTGTGGATGATTTGATAACAGTTTTCGCTTTGTGGTTTGATGATATTTTTTAAATGTCTCTTCTAAATGCTTAAAGCCAGATGTTTCACCGATAGAGTCATCCTTTTTATATTCAATAACATGCATATCTTTATCATATCAGAGTTTCTCGCAGTCACGCTACATAAAAAAGATACTCCAGTACTCCAGTGTACTGGAGTGTTTGTAACGAATTCTGGAGAATACGACGATGTGTGACGTTAAAATTAACTCTAGAAGTCTAATGCTTTAATCAATCTATCTAAAACGACATCTCTCCCAAGCACCTCAAGCATTTCAAAAAGTGGTGGGGTGTGAGTTTGACCTGAGACTGCTGCGCGAATAGTCATAAACGCTGCTCTTGGTTTAAGCTCGTGCTTTTGCTGAATTTCACGCAAGGCTTTTTCTATTTGCTCAGTTTCCCAAAGTTCTAAAGCCTCTAAGGCATTGACTACCTCGTTCAAATACTCTTTTCTTTTGCTACTGTCGCTAAGATAAGAAGTTACCAACTCCTTGTCGACCGCTACATCTTCAAAAAAGAATCTATTTTCATCCCAAAACTCGCTTAAAACTTTAAGTCTTTCCTGTGCTAATTCAACAACACGCTCGAGGTATGCGCTGTTTTTTGCATACCTCTCATTTACAAATCCCTCACTAACTAATAAACTTGCTAACTCGCTAACTTGCAAACTCCTTATATAAACCCCGTTCATCCATCTTAGTTTCTCAAGGTCAAAGATAGGACCAGTTGGATTGATCTTGTTAATATCAAAGCCTTGAATCATCTCGTCAAGAGAAAAAATCTCACTGCCTTGCGCTCTTGGCCAAATAAGTGTGCCTAGGTAATTTATAATCGCTTGAGGTAAAAAGCCTTGCTCGCGATACCAGGACATCCAAACAGGATTCTTACGCTTGCTTAGCTTACTTTTGTCTTTATTGCGTAGTAACGGCAAGTGAACAAAAACAGGTAATTCCCAACCAAATGCTTTGTAAAGCAACACATGCTTTGGTGTTGACGAAATCCAGTCTTCTCCACGAATAACATGAGATATCTCCATCAAATGATCATCTACAACTACAGCCATATGGTAAGTCGGAAAACCATCGGATTTGATCAAGACCTGGTCATCAATTAAACGATTTTCAAAGGTTATATCTCCTCGCACAACATCATGAAAAGTTGTTGTTCCTTCATCTGGGACATTAAGTCTTATTACATGAGGTTGCCCACTATCTAAACGTTGTTGAACCTCCTCAGGGCTTAAATGTTTACACGTACCGTCATACATCGGAGTCTCACCTCTAGCCTGCTGCTCTTTTCGCATTTTATCTAGACGCTCAGGGGTACAAAAACAATAATAAGCCATTCCTTTATCTATTAGCTCCTTAGCATACTTTTTGTATAAATCCAGCCTATCAGACTGCCTATACGGACCATAATCCCCGCCTATATCAGGACCTTCATCGTAATTAAGTCCTAGCCATCTTAAAGATTCTAGTATTCGCTCTTCAGATCCTTCAACAAAGCGAGTCCTATCGGTGTCTTCAATTCGAATCACAAACTTTCCGTTATTTTGCTTTGCAAAAACATAATCTACTAAAGCTGTATTTGCATGACCAATGTGCAAGTTCTCTCCAGTAGGACTTGGGGCGATTCTAACTCTAACGCTCTTGTTAGTAGACATAGACGAATTGTAGCTATTTTCTAAAGAACACGCAAACGCTACAACTCTACTCTATTTTCAGCTATACTAACACTATGACGCTAACACAAGCGGCTGCAACATTTCGACTAACAGTAAAGGTTACCGCTGTAGTAATTGTTTCATTAATAGTAGTACGAGGAAGCTTCTTTATATTCAGTCTTTTGTTCCCTAAAGAACCACCCCCACCGCCAAAGCCCAAATTTGCTGCAGAGTTTGGTAAACTACCACCATTAGAATTTGATACTGCTAGTGTTCAATTTACACCAAACTACAAAGCAGTATTAGACCTTATAGCGGCAAACTTACCAGACCAACCAGAAGTTGCATATGTATACCCTGTCCTCAAAGCCCCGTATGGCTTCTTAAGTGAAGACAGAGCGCAGGAAGTTGCAAAAGTATTTAACTTGTATGGAACACCTGTGAAGCTAAGTACCACTGAAAGAGTATGGTATGGTCCTAACCGTTCGTTAAGCATAAACACACAAACCCTTAACTTTACGTATGAGTATAGGTACGATCTTGATACTTCTGTATTTAAAAAAGGGGTATATCGACAAGGCACTACATTAGTCGATTACGCCAAAGCACTAAAAAGCCAGTACAACATATTTGGCGAATTTGCAGACGATCTAGCAAAAAGAGAACCTAAGCTATATCTTCTAAAATACCAGTCAGGCAAACTCCAACCAACAAACAGTATGTTAGAAGCATCCGCAGCGCGAATAGATTTTTTAAGAGACAGTATTTCATACGCGTTAGGTCAATATCGATACACTTTTGAATTTGTATCACCAAATTACGTCGGATCGATAGCGTACACAATGCTTGGAACAGGTGAAGACGGCAGAACTCCAAAGCCCATCGAGGTGCATCACTACTTATGGCGTTACGACGCTGAAAAAGGCTCTACTTACCCCATTCTTCCTAGTCAGTTAGCATGGGAAACGCTTCAACAAGATCCGGCAAAATACACAGTTTATGTTGGCAATTTGTCTCTTGGACCAATGGATAAAAACCCAACAACACTGTCTTTAAGCGCAATAACTATCTCCAATGTAAAATTTGCGTACTATAACACTAAAATAGAACAAGATTATATTCAACCTGTATGGGTGTTTATTGGAAAAGGAACCCTATCAACTGGTGGGGAGTTGGATTGGGTTGGATACGTACCTGCAGTACTCCCATCAATGATAGCGCTACCACAAGAAAGTGCCGACCAAGTAACAAACTAACTAATCGCCAAGATATATATTATTTCCTAAGTACTTGTTATAACCACTAAATTCTTGTCCTTCCTTTTTATCCCTTAGTGCACGTGCTCTTTCATTTTCAGCAATATTCATGTACGTAGATGTTAAATCAGCATAGTACACAGCCAGCGCCTCACGAGTTACAGGCAAAATTGGACTTCCAGTTTCTCTTTTGCCTTGGTGACTAAGAATTATGTGCAGAAGTTGTAACCTAAGTTCTTCTGGAAAATCCTCTGGCATTCGATTTTCTATCATCAATAAACCAATACCAATGTGTCCTATAAACTGCCCTTCTTTACTATACTCAGTAACACCCGACATACTAACGTTAAGCTCCTTAATCTTCCCAACATCGTGCAAAAAGGCGGCGCCAGTCATCAAATCACGATTGAGATCAGGATATATCTTAGCAATTGAATCTAGGATTTCCATCATTTCTAAAACGTGTTGTAAAAGACCATGTCTATAATCATGATGAACGTACATTCCAGCTGGAGCATTAATATATTTTTTGTAGAAAAGCTCATCGTCGAAAAAAGCATCAATCAATTTACGCAAGTGGAAGTCACGAATTGAATCAATCCGCTTATGCATCTCCTTGATCAAATACTCCCCATCAATACGCTCATTAACAGCAATAAAGTCGTCTGAATCAAACTCCGTTGCCTTCTTTAAGCGTCTTATTACAAGCTCTACTTTCCCACGATACTCACGCACTTCAAACTCAACAGAAACAACATCACCAGCGGAGTGCTCATCTGTCATAGAAATTGAGTCAGACCATACCTTCCCACTAATCTCACCGCTCTTATCACGTAATACCAAGTCTAGAAAGGGTTTTCCGTCTTTTGTTGTCCGCTGCTCAGATTTGACCACAGCAAATTCACTACTTCCTGTTAGTCCGACGGAATTATTTAGGTCTTCAACAAAGAACTGCTTCGCCACAATATAAACATTATAGTATATCTAGTAAGAAATATCAGCCTAATGGACTTTTTAACTTTTACTTATTTGGGGATTTAGAATTAACCCATAAAACGCCACCAACAGAAAGCAACATTGCACTAACAATTAAGCTGTATAGAGCGTTTGTTGCAGCAGTATCAGGGAGTTCGGTAGCCGCACCCAATACATCTCCCTTACCCATAGGAGCTTCTGTGGGTGTATTTGTTGGAGTGTTGGTTGGAGTTGGAGTAGTTTTAATATCGCTCTCACCTAACACATCGCCGGTTTCTTCCGTAGGGGTTGGTGTAGTAGTTGGAGTAGGCGTATTCGTTGGGGTTGGGGTATCTGTCGGAGTGGGTGTTGGCGTATTAGTTGGCGTTGGAGTAGGTGTATCGGTTGGAGTTGGTTCCTGAGGAGTTGGGGTTGGAGTATCTGTTGGAGTAGGTTGAACTCTCGCAAATGTTGGTGTAGGGGTATTAGTTGGTGTTGGTGTGTTAGTAGGACTTGGACTTACGGTGGTAGTAGGAGATGGCTGTATTCTAGCGAATGTTGGAGTTGGTGTATTTGTTGGCATATATGTTGGTGTAGGAGTATTTGTGGGACTTGGCGTATCTGTTGGTGTTGGAGTTAAGACAGTCCTGTCCAAGGTAACTTCACACCAATCGCCCCAATCACTCGCGTTCCCAGCAGCGTCAACTGCACGAACTCGGTACTTGTAAAGTCCGTCTAAGTCTCTAATCATTCCTGTTTTCTCAGATATAGTTGGATGATCGATTATGTTACCTTCACGAATCATGTAGTCGTAGTGATCAAAGTCCGCTTCAGTGTTATCGTCCCAATCAACGGTTATCAACCGATTATCGGTTATACCACCACATCTAAGGTCGTTACCCTCATGGTCGAGGATATGAATTCCGGTAGGCGCACTTGGTGCAATGTCATAAGTTATAGAACACACATTACTCCACTCTGACACGAATTCGTTAGCATCTATTGTACGGTCTCCATCTGCATCTTTCCACGCCCTAACCCTTGAGTAGTAAATCCCTTCGTGCCCTGTACCTCCACCAAAAGTCCGATAGTTAGTGTAAGGATTATCGTATATTTCGCTACCTCTCCAGCTTCCGTTACCGACTTTATACTGACGCTCATACCTAATGTTTGGATCTCCTAAAGCGACATCCGTCCAGTGGACTGATATCCCGTTAACACTAGTAGAGCCTCCAGTACAAGCAATTTCATTTGGAAACCTAGGAGTAGCGTAATTATCGCCATCGTTTTGGTTGTAACCAGTTTGCTCCGGCGTAGCAGGCGGCATTCCTATTGTTAGGTTAACTCTACTCCTCCAGCGTAAGTTGCCAGCCTTATCTGCAAATCTCACAACCATCTTGTACACACCATCAGGTAGATTGTTTGTTCCATCATTAACTGGCAGGCTCCATGTCTCTGAAGCTTCATCATAAGTTGCCCAAAACGTTGCAACAAGACTATTGTCGCTCATTTTCCTAAACCTAACTCTTATAGAGTCTATGCCAGAAAGCGCGTCACCTGCCGTACCTGTTACATCGAATGGTCCTGAGAGAAATGCACCGCTATCAGGATATGTGATTGTGGCAAAAGGCTTCGTGCTGTCATAAGTGATCTTGCAACTATCATCAAAGGTCTTGTCTCCGCCAAGTGCCCAAGCAGATTTGTTACCATTTACATCTACCGCTCTAACGGCAAATCCGTAAGTACCTTCGTGAGGTAGCCAGCTACCATTGTATTCAAATATGGAGTCATAAAATACTCGTTCATCAATACCAATCCGACCGTTTGGCGCATCAAACGATGTGTATTCGTAGTGGTCAAAGTCGTATTCTGTATTGTCATCCCAATCAGGATGCATTCTTTGGATTGGTGAGTAAGCTCCGCATTCGTAAACTTTACTATGATCGTCACCTTGCAGTCTTCTTAAACCAGTAGGCATCGCAGGGGGAGTATTATCCTCTATGTGTGGAATGTTAAGATTAAAGGCGTGACGATGCTTCTTTACTAACCTCACCTGCCAACAACTAGATGCTTCATCTGCCATTCCAGACCTATTCTCAACAACAGATGCCTTTGGGTGCTGTATCACACGTCCCAACGGACCAACTGGTTTTGTGCCAACTGGAGGCATATTAAGCTCGTAGGCTAAGTCAGTGCGAACACCACATACATAATAAGTGTTACCCCATGCAAGGTTGCCAAAGTAGAAGAAACCACGTGGGAGAGTTCCACTTGTTTGCTCGCGCAAGTTCACAAAATTCCCGTTACCGTCATCCACATACAACCTAACACCCCAACCATTCTTAAGCGGAGACCTACCGTCTGCTATAGTAAGCAAACCATCGTCATTAGCATCTAGAAATGTAAATCCTGTAATACTTCCATTGTGAATCGTTTTCTTAAGCGTAATCGCTTCTACGGTTTGCGAATTAGACCCAAATACAAAATATGCACCTACGGTAAGTATCGTAAAGACCAGAACGGTTAAAAATTTATTTAATTTCGATTTGGGTTGATACATAAGCTCTAGTCCTATAGAACGAGTGCATATTAACACTATAACTACAATTTTGTCAAATGGATACATCAAAAGAGTATTCAACCAACATCACCATCATGGTATTTATAGGTAATTCTAGAAAGGTTTCTATTATCCAATCCTAGATCCCACTCCAGTACTCCAGTGTACTGGAGTATTTATGCGGAATTCTCGGCGGTTCGTCTTTTGAAAGCATTTACGTGGATCGTACAAGCCTTCACAGAACTACTCTGTCCCCCCTAATTTCTAGTGTATAATGAAATCGATGTGGCGGTTTACTAAAGTTTCTCTCTTAGGTCCATTTTCATTGCTGCTGGCAATTGTTTTATTTACCCCAGCATTACAAAACAACGCATCAGCACAAACCACAGATAATGTTTCCGTAAGAATACGTACAGTAAATCGTGGATGCGATAATGCCACAATCGAGTGGACTACAGACCCTGCGACTAAATGCGAGGTCGAGTATATTGACCCAGAAGGACAAAACACCAAGATACCTCCCAACGAGAACTATACTGAAGAGCATTCAGTTACATTACTAAATCTTATACCAAACAATGCCAACTACTACCTTCGCCTGACTTGTGTCGACGAAAACGGAAAACAAAAAGTTCAAACAGATAAATTCACGACACTGGGTGATTCCGTCTGTGAAAAAAAGTTAACTCCATCCCCCACGCCACAAGATGATGGCGGGTTTTTGGCGTTATTGTCACCATCCCCATCTATTACCCCCACTCCAACCCCAGCATATCCATGGGCGCTACCAGGCGGACAGTACGTTCCTTTTTATCCAATCCCAATACCGATTGCCTATCAACCACAAGTTCTTGGAGCGCAAGTAACCCAACCGCCAACACCTACCCCGATTCCTCCAACCAACACCCCGACACCAACTCTACAACCATCTGCAGTAACAATCTCAGATACCGGCTCACTACTTTTAATTATCGGACTTCTCGCAGGGGTTATTGTTTCGTTTATGGTTTATGAACTACGTAAGGATCAAAGCAAAGAGGTTTTAAACAGACTTAAAGACAAAACTCAACAAAAAATAAGCAAAGAATCGACTAGCTCAAATCAAGAAGAAGAAAAATCAGACACGCAAACGTTTAAATTCTCGGTAAAACCAAAGGAGTCAGAATAAATTAATTCTCCCCTAACCTTTTCGAAAGCACCCAGTAAATAAGTTCGTTAAACGCAATCATACTAAGCGAAATAACGAACACAAGTATCCAATCAGATACCGCTAATGGAACTGTTCTAAACAGTTCTTGCAGAGGTGGCACCAACACAACACTTAGCTGCAAAAGTGCAGAGAACCCAAATGCGTACCAGATAGCCTTATTTTCAAATATATGGCTTTTAAAGATTGAATGCCTACCAGCTTGTATATTGAATACATTAATTAATTGCATAAACGCCATAACAATAAGAGTGGCAGTTCTCGTGTATTCTAATCCATGCGTCGTATAAAAGAACAAAAATACTCCAATTGCAGTAATTGACATTGCTGTTCCCAGTAAAACCAACTGCCACATAGACCACTTGTCTAAAATAAATGCGTTTTTATCACGAGGTTTTCGCCGCATAATGTCATCTTCTTTAGGAGAAAAGATTAACGCGGTGTAGGGCAAACCATCGGTAACCAAGTTAAGCCATAATATTTGCGTTGGATACAAAGGTAAAGGAAATCCAAAAACTAATGCAAACACCATTAAAGCGACCTCACTTACGTTTGTCGCTAATAAGTAGAGCAAAACCTTTTTAATGTTGTCAAAAATCCCCCGTCCCTCTTCTACCGCCGCTTCAATGGTCGCAAAGTTATTGTCTAAAATAACCATATCTGAAGCACCTCGCGCAACATCTGTCCCGCCCTCGCCCATGGCAACCCCAATATCGGCGCTTGCTAGCGCTGGCGCGTCATTTACCCCATCTCCTGTCATAGCAACAACCTCACCAGTTTCTTGGAGCAATCGAATTATTGTAAGTTTATGCTTAGGCGTAACACGAGCAAATACATTAGTTACCTTTAGTTTCTCGCGTAGAGTATCATCATCCATTGAATCTAAGTCGCTACCTTTAAGAATATTTTGGTAATCTTTTATACCCACGGCTTTAGCAATTTCACTAGCGGTTAGGCGATGATCGCCTGTTAGCATCAAAACGCGTATGCCAGCTTCGCCAACCGTCTTAACTGCCTTAATCGCCTCAGGTCTTAAAGGATCAGCAAACCCAACCAACCCAAGTAACACTAAATCATTATCAATATCTTCAAGTTCTAAATCTTCTTTAGCGTTAGACGTTTCTTTGTAAGCGATCGCTAAGGGTTTTAGGCGCTCGCTTGCCATTCGTCGCACCTCATTAAGAGCATCTTCGCGAACCTTATCGCTAAGCCGCACCACTTTGCCTTCAACCATCTCAAACCCACACCTGTTAATAACTGCCTTTGGGCTACCTTTTACAAAAATGTATCCTTCGTTATTACCGCCGCTAGTTTTAGTTACTTTAACCGCCATCAAGCGATAGTCATTCGAAAAAGGCAATTCTGCAATCCTCTTGTATGCACTTCGGATCTTGTCGATATTCTCGCCAACCCTTCTCGCCCAGTTAAGGAGTGCAATATCTAGAGGGTCACCTAAGTCCCGCTGGTCTTCTTGAGCCAACACTGCGTCATTTGCTAAAACACATGACAAAAGAAGCTTACTGATCTTATCTTTTTCAAAATCATTAACGATGTCATGACCATTAGCAAAGAGCTTTTTAACGCTTAACTTATTTTCTGTAAGTGTCCCGGTTTTATCTGTTGCAATAACGGTTACAGCACCAAGCGTTTCAACCGCCATCATGTTCCTAACAACCGCTTTCCTTTTTGCCATTCGCGACATTCCAACAGCCAATGCAATAGTTACAGCAATAACCAATCCTTCAGGCAAAACAGAAACAGCCAACGACACAGCAAATAAAAACATTTCATAGAAACCATGTCCACGAAGCAAACCTACAACAAATAAAAACGCCATAATCACAAGAACCGCGATAACAAGCAACCTGCTCAAACGACCTAAACTTTCCTGCAATGGCGTTTGTCCTTTTTCAATAGAACTTATATCTGTAGCAATCTGACCAATCTGGGTAGCCGCACCTGTTGCCACAACAATTGCCATACCATTCCCACGAACAACTGTGCTACCTGCAAACACCATATTGGTTTGGTCATTAATAATCACGTCATTAGTTATAACTTCGGTATTTTTCTCAACGGATAAAGATTCGCCAGTAATAACAGATTCGTTTACCGAAAGAGATGCGGTCTCAATTAACCTAGCATCACAGGTTATAGACATCCCTTCTTCTAATAAAAGGATATCTCCAGGAACTAATTCCGACGAGTCAACCTCTTGACGTTTCCCTTCCCTGATTACAATTGCCTTTGGCACTGTTAACTTTTTTAGTGCTGCAACAGCTTCTTGAGCTTTATATTCTTGAAAAAAGCCTAGTACAACACTTAGTAAAACTGTGATGAACAAAACGGTAGCGTCTATGTATTCGTGTAAAAATATCGTGACAACAAAAGCAAAGATTAAAACTGGTATCAATGGATTAGCAAACTGCCGCAAGAATAAGGTTAATGCGGATTCATACTCTTCCTCAGGCAACGTGTTAGGACCATACTTTTTAAAAGACGCCTCAACTTGCTCCTTACTTAATCCGTTGCGTGTTACACTATAAGTATCAAAAAGATCTTGAATGGTTTGCTGATAGGGCAGTTTCACAGAATAATTCTAACACGATAAAATAGTTAAACACCACATTATGTCAGAAATCACTCAAACTATAAAAGACAAAATCGATATAGTCGATTACATCGGCAGATACGTTAAGCTAAAGAAAACCGGGCAAAACTTTGGCGGATTATGCCCTTTCCATAGGGAAAAGAGTCCCAGCTTTTTCGTGTCACCACAACGTCAAACCTGGCATTGTTTTGGTTGCGGCAGGGGCGGTGACATTTTTACCTTTGTTATGGAACGTGAAGCGCTAGATTTCTCCGGTGCATTAACGCTACTAGCTAAAGAAACAAATACTCCCCTACCTAAAAGCCGAGATTACAAAAAGGAAGGACCACGTCAACGTCTTTACGAAGCGCTTGATGAAGCCTACAAGTTTTTTAGCCAAAATCTAGCAAAAAACGAAGCGGCACTTAACTACCTAACCAACAAACGCCACGTTACAAAGGAAAGTATCGAAAAGTTTAAGATTGGTTTTGCACCAGACTCATGGGACATGCTTGGCAAACACCTTTTAGATAAAGGCTTTACAATAAAAGAACTTGAGCGGGCAGGGTTAATCATTCCTAAAACGAAGTCCTCAGGAGATAGAGGTTGGTACGATAGGTTCCGCAACAGAATAATGTTTAGTATTACCGATAGGATTGGTAGAGTTGTTGGCTTCTCAGGACGGATACTAAGTGGAGACGAGCAAACCGCTAAATATGTAAACAGTCCAGAGACTGAAGTATTTAAAAAAAGCTCACTACTTTATGGATTTGATATAGCCAAGCAGTCAATTGCCAAACAAGATTACGTAATAATAGTAGAAGGACAACTAGATGTTATTGCTCTACATCAAATCGGTATTAAAAACGTTGTTGCCCCACAAGGCAGTGCGTTTACACCAGCCCAGGTCAAGTTGATCAACCGGCTTACAAAACGAGCAATACTAATGTTTGATAACGACTCCGCAGGCCTTAAAGCAACACTTAGAAGTCTTAAAATTCTTTTAGAAGATAATTTTGAAGTAAAAATCGCACAGTTATCCAGCGGAAAAGACCCCGATGAGTCTGCCCAACAATCTCCAGAACAGACACAAAAAGACATTGCCCAAGCTAAACACTACTTTAATTATTTACTTGATTACGCTACAAGTAGCAGCAAAGAAGACGACCCAAATAGAAATTCTAAAATCAGTGCATTCATTTTGCCATTCATTGCCAGCACTCCAAACGAAGTACAAAAAGAAACACTAACACAAAAGTTAGCAGAACACCTGCACATCAGCACCAAAAGCTTACTTGACGAGCTAGCCAAAATCACTCCGAAAAGAAAAGACATCCAACCACCTAAGGTGCCAAGTCAAAAGCCAAAACGCAAAATGTCCCGTAAGGAAGCATTGTTTGCCGAGCTAACGGCTATGCTTTTACAACTCCCCCCTACTCTTGAAGAAGACGCTATCGTTGTCGACATATTAAAACCACTTTCTACCATAGAGCCTGACAACAATGTAATAATCCAACTAGCATCTAAAATTATTCAGATGGTTACATCATCGGGTAAAGTCAAGCACGATGAGCTTGATAGTTTACTAGATGAGAAAGAAACAAAGCTTGCAGACATCTTATCTGTTAAAGACTTAAAAACCGTATCAAGTGATGACGACCTTTTTATCGCTACACTAGAACATATTGCACGAGACATTGAAGTTATTCGTATAAAGAGTAAAATCAAGGAATTAGTTAAGGATAAAAGCCCTAAGTCAATTGAAAAGATTAATGAGCTTACAAAAAAGCTAAAAGAGTTGCAGAAACCTAATGGGTAGCAATGGTATAATATAATATCTTCGATGACTAAAAAAACTCAAAAGGATCCTCTAAAGTCATTAATTCGAAAAGGAAAAAGCCGAGGTTACGTAACCGAATCCGAAGTCATGGAGGCGTTCCCAAACGCCGAAGAAAATCTTGAAGCACTAGATGAGTTTTACGCGTCCTTACTTGATGAAGGTATCGAGGTTCTTGAAACTAAAGATGAGAGTGAAGCAGAAACCGACGCCAAGATATCTTTGCACGAGCAGCTCGATGCTCTTGCCAAAAAGGTAAGAAAGCGAGCATCAGATCCAGTTCGAATGTATCTAACCGAGATCGGAAAAGTCTCACTTTTAACTCGTGAAGAAGAGATCGCTCTTGCTAAAAGGGTTGAGCAAGGAGACGAAGCCGCAATAGAAAAGCTCATTCGTTCAAACCTAAGGCTCGTTGTATCAATTGCCAAAAAATATTTAGGAAGAGGACTTTCTATGCTTGATCTAATCCAAGAAGGAAACATGGGCTTAATGAAGGCTGTTAAAAAGTACGACTGGCGACGTGGCTTTAAATTCTCAACATACGCAACATGGTGGATTCGACAAGCAATAACAAGAGCAATTGCCGACCAAGCACGAACAATCCGCGTGCCAGTGCACATGATCGAAACCATTAACAAGTTTCACCGCATATCACGTCAGATGGCACAAGAGTTGGGACGCGAACCAGAGCCTGAAGAAGTCGCAAAAAGAATGGGCTTGGATCCAGAAAAGGGACGTGAAATTCTAAAGATTGCCCAAGAACCAACAAGTTTGCAAAAGAAGGTCGGCGAGGATGATGATTCCGAACTAGCCGATTTCATCCAAGACGAAATGGTAATGGCTCCTGATGAGGCTGCCAGCGCAGAGCTCTTGAAGGAGCAAATGAAAGAAGTTCTAGAAACATTAACACCAAGAGAACGAAAAGTTTTGGAACTACGGTTTGGATTGGAAGATGGTCGAGGCAGAACATTAGAAGAGGTAGGACGGGACTTTGGCGTTACAAGGGAGCGAATTAGACAAATCGAGGCAAAAGCTTTAAGAAAACTCAAACACCCAACACGCGCTCGCGAACTAAAGGACTACTTAGATTAAGTCATGCTAATTGGTGGATTTGTTTCAGCTGCAGGAGGATTAGATAAGGCAATCCTACGAGCAGACGAGAACGGCTTTGAAGTCGCTATGTTTTTCATTGGTAGCCCTCATAGTTGGAAACTTCCCCATTTAACCGACGAAGAAGCCAGAAAAATTAGAGACACACAAAAAAACTCAATTGTTAAAAAAACTTATGCCCATGCGCTTTATCTTGCGAACTTAGCAACAAGCAATAAAGAGCAGTTTGACAAAACAGTAAAAGCACTCACTACAACTGTACAAAATGGAAATCTTATCGATTTAGAAGGTGTGATTTTTCATCCAGGCAGTCACAAAGGAACAAGCATCCAAGAAGGAATAAAACGGGTTGCTGAAGGCACGACGCAAGTTCTTTCAAACGCTCCAGGAACAACAAAGCTAATTCTTGAATTTGTAGTAGAACAGGGCGATAAAGTCGGAACAAGCTTTGAGCAACTTAAGCAAATAATGGACTTAGTACCCAACGAATATCAATCTCGAGTTAGTGTTTGTTACGATACTTGCCATGGTTTCGCAATGGGATATGACTACAAAGACCCCACCTTAATGCAAAAACTCGTATCAGACATAAAAAACACAATCGGACTAGAAAAACTTGATGTTTTTCACGTTAATGACTCACAGACCCCACTTGGTAGTCACAAAGACAGACACGCGAATATTGGCAAGGGCTATGTTGGATTAGAAGGATTTAAAGCGCTTCTTAACAACAAAAATTTCAAGGATAAAGACTTCATACTTGAGGTTCCAGGACTAGATAACAAAGGTCCAAGCAAAAAAGATAGAGAGCTACTATTATCGCTTATAAACTAGCTTAAATACTCTTCATCCGCCTCCATCTCACGATTGATCAAATCTCGCAAAAAGACAGATTTCGGAATTCGACGTTTTTTAGAAACCCACTCAAGGTAGTCAACCATATAAGGTGGGACTAAAAAGTTAAATCGAATGTCCTCTCCCTCTTTAACACGAGCTAGTTCATCATCTAATCTATCTAATAATTCATCGATCTTGAGATACTCGACAATGTATATGTCATGCTCGCGCATCGCTTTATAAATCTGTGGAACCCTACCTTCTTTGCTTATAAGGACAATCGGCTTGTTCTTTTCAAGAGCTAAGCTTAATTCATGCCCAATACTAGCGCTTGAGTAGGAAGTTTCAGCAACAACAACATCCGCTTGATTAATATTTTTCAGCATGTCTTTGTAGTATGCAACACGTTTTTCATCACTTATCTGCTGAATATCCTCATACCCCATTTTTAAAACATGATCCGCTATCACCTTGTTCCCTAACGACTCAAGCTTTTTAACTATTTTCTCGTAAACTTCACCTATTTGGGGGTGGTCATTTTTGGCCGATACAGATGCTGTAAAGTATATCTTCATATTTTTTTGCCTCCTAAGATCAAAAATCTTGGTAGATAGTATGTATGCCTTAGCCGTGGGTATTTTACCACAATCTGCTTACTTGCAAGTGGTTCTTTAAATGCAACCAGCGAAAGATTATTTTTGATAAAAAGATTTATATAGTACTGCACTGGTCTAAAGTAATATGGCAATTTAGTACCAGAAAAAGTATAAGTGCGTTCATATGAAACGGTTTCCAAGTACCTATGCTCTATATCAAAACAAAGCCTCGTTTTACCGCTAGTGTTTGAAAAGGCGCCTAAGGCTTTTTGTTGTGATGGATTCATATCAAATGCAGGATGCAGTAACGTAATGAAAACTCTACCATTGGGCTTTACAAGTTTTACAAAGTGTCTAAATATTTGCTCCACATTAGGGATACTCATAAAAGTCATACTACTTATTACAACATCAAAGCGTTCACCAGAGATCGTCCCGACTTGTTCTAATGAAAGTTTCAAGAGTTCTACACTATCCTTGTAATCTGACAGTCTTGTTTTAGCTAACTCAATCGCATACTCGCTTTGATCAATACCTACGACGCTAGCTCCTGCACTTAGTAGATTTTGAGTAAACTTACCATCTCCACAACCAGCGTCTAGTATATGCTTCCCCGAAACGTTACCAAGTTCATCGAGTAAAGATTTGTATAAAACGCTTTCACGTAAGGCTACACTAGGATGTGTATCTCCAAGTTGAAAATAGTCTTTGGCAGCTCTTTGCCACGGTTCCTCGTCGTTGCTCACTTTTAAGATTTTACCAAAACCATAAGCACTTGGCTTGCTCCTGTCTTAGCTTCATGCTAAATTAAATGTATGGAGGCCCCTCAACAATCAACTGCTCCATCAATCTATAAGCAATTAGATGACAATCCTCTGCAAAGCCCTCTAGCGCAAAATAAGCCAAAGGGAAAATTTTTAAAACTCTTCCTTATCTCATTGCTTATAGTAGCCATTGCTTTTTTGGGCACAGGAGCGGTGCTAGTTGCCGCAGCTTACTCTCCAGATAAACTCCCCTTCGTCCCTAGCGTAGTAAGAGTAAATCTAAATCGGTTTCTTCTTGAATTACCAGTCCCAAGAAATACTGAACAAATCTTTATAGGAACCCTACTTAATGAAACAGAATTAAAGCAGTATCAACAAAAAATATTCGCCGAAATATCAACGCAAGGAGTCCCAAGCAATAGTCCACTGTCAAGCACCATAGCACTAAGGGCAGATGGACCAATAGATATTACGAACAAAGAAAACATTAAACTCGATCAAACAATAGTTCTTTTAATGCAACTCATGGATACTTCTTACAAACTGCAAGGCAGAGTGATTGTTTCCGATAACGTAGCATACATTAATATAAGCGACATACCCCAAGAGCTTCAAAGCTTTATAGCAGAATACATTGATCCTAGCGAAATACTTAACAAGTGGCTAAGCATTGATATAAGTAATCTTAAAAAAGACACTTCCCAACTTATCCCGCCACAACAGGGTTCTCCCACAAGCGATTCGCAAGAGTACTCACTAGATAACTTAGTCAAAAATATTTTTTCATACTCAATGCAATCTAACTACTACTCCTATTTAACCAATCTAGGCATAGAGAAAGTTAACGACATAAACACGTATCACATACAGTTAAGTAAGTCCGGCAATGAACTTAAACCATTCGTTGCTGGTCTAATTGACTATTTGATAGAAAACGACACACCCAATAAGAACAAACTAAAGGACTCTAAAGAGAACATGCTCAAACTACTAGACTACTTGGATCGTATTACTTTGGATGCATATATTGATACCAACGACTATTATGTAGTTCGTACAAACTTAGAAGTATTAGTGACGCCACCACTAGACATGGTTCCGACTGTCAAAGACTTTTCATCTACGTACGGAGTTAACATATCATCTAACTTAAAGCTCGATATAAAAACAGGCTGGGAAGCATCCAACATTAACGTTCCACAATCCATAGCAGTTCCTAAAGACGCAATACCGTTTGACCCAATAAAATCATTTTCGCCACAAGCTAGAATGACCAAGGAAGACCAACAAATGAAGCAAGATCTAGCAAACATTGGTAAAGCCATAGGCGAGTATCACAAAAAATACAACCAGTATCCACAACAGTTAACCGACCTTACAAAAGAAGGACTTACTGAAATTATTCAAAATAGCAATGGGTTACCTTATGAGTACTACACTAAAGAAGATAACGCGTTTTTAATTGGGTACTTGGTAGCACCTGACGACTACACTAAACCAGTATGGCAGTACGATGTTAGAGCTCAAAAAGGCACAGCAATTAGTTATGAGCAGTACTTAGACTTACAAGGCTCTACACAAATACAACCCACTAAAGCACAAGATAACGACAATGGTGATGTAAATGGCATGTTTGATATTAAGCTTAATTTAGAAGACATTGTTAAAGACCTAGTGCTGCCATTTTAATGCCTTGTTAAATCCCCGCCCGGAAACTCTGCAGATTAGTCTTGGTAGTTTACGGTCTTAGTTGAACCATCCCCCATCTTAAACGTAATAGTAAAATATGCACCATACATACTGGCATTAAACCTAATCTTGTTTAGATTCTCCCAACTTGTAGAAGGATAGTAGTCACTGATATCAACATAATCACCGGAGTTAGCACGACCACTCCATCTCGTGCTTCCATCAATCTTAATACGCCTCATCTGTCTATTTGACTTAGACCATGTCACCATCATCTCATCGACGTAAATACTAGCACTCCCATCGGTACTTCGAAGTTCAATCCCCTTTAGTTCTTTTCCTGACCAGCCACCTACATATGCACCACTTGTATCAACATCCAGACAACTTGCCTGCGGATTGCAAGCGCTTGGCGTTGGGGTCGGGGTTGGCGTATCTGTTGGAGTTGGTGTGTTGGTTGGAGTTGGCGTGTTTGTAGGAGTAGCAGTTGGTCCGACCGTTGGAGTTGGAGTATTTGTAGGGGTGGGAGTATTGGTTGGTGTTGGTGTGTTAGTTGGAACAGGTGTATTGGTTGGTGTTAGTGTTGGAGTTGGTGTATTTGACGGAGTTGGTGTTGGACCAGTCGTTGGAGTTGGTGTTGGTTCGATCGTTGGAGTAGGCGTTGGTGAACTGCCAGGCGTAGCAGTCGGCGCGGAGTAACTACAGCTAACCACATTACACGAACACGATGATTCACTGAAATCAGTGTTTGTGACATTGCCAAATTGGTCTAGCGACACACTAGTTTGTCCAACCCCCTCGTAACAAAGGTTAAAGGTGAACGGGAAACTACTAATGTTAGTCACCTGCCCCGTTGGGACTTTAAAGTCAAAATTTGATTCGGTCGAAACAATACAGATCGGGCAAGAAATTATTTCTGTATCCAGTGACGGGGCAATAGCATTATCACTTTCATCGACTTGAGATATCTGGTAGCCTCTATATACTCCACTAGGATCATCAGCATACCGAAGCAGTGAAAAGCGATACTCTTGAACAAAAGTTCCATCATTTTGAACACCAGACGTCGCGTATTTATGAGTTAATCTCATGTCTGCAACAACGTCTCTAGTAGCCGAAGTTAGTTCTCTTCTGTGATTGAATTTCATCATCTGAGGGACCAAGAAAACCATCAACATAGCACTCAATCCAGCAACTATTAGCAGTTCAATTAGAGTAAATCCTTTTACTAAGCCCCGTCGTGTCTTTAGCATTCTTTATTAATATTGACCTAAATCGACCTTTTAATCAAGAGTCATAGTGATATTAGATAGTAATCTTTTTAATATCATCTACTGTTATCCAAGCAGATTGCGCACCAAATCCGCTTTTATTAATCTCAAACGGCTTAACTTCTTTTGCACCTTCTAGAAAAACAACAATCAAATATCTTTTATCCTTAAATAAAGCCTGAAATTTTGAGATACTTCCTTTATCGATTCCTAATCCATCCTTCTTAGCGTACTTACTAAGCAATTTCACAACCTTTTTTGGAGTCAAGTTCTCATACTGCTCCACCTTTTTAACCCTAGCCACGATGGTTACAGGTTCACCACTATCTTTAAAAAAGATTCTATCTCCCGGAAACACTCTATCCCATGGTCGCGCTTTTGTCTTATACCAACGTGTCTCAATAGTCTTTTCACCTGTTAAAATCTTTTGAGTTAACCCCCAGGATTTGCGCATTATAGCCACGTGATCCTGTTTTAAACCAACATTGAGCCTTGTTTGATAAGACACCTTAGTATTATTATACGCCCATGGGAAAAAGCTATAAACTAAGTAACATTCCGTTGTATCCACAAAAAGAACCCATCTCGTTAAAACATAAGGAATTAATCGATAAGCTTAATGCAAAGGAAAAAATTTCTCACTCATCAACTAACTTTACCAACCTTTTCATACTAGACACAAACGACACATTTTTATCAAAACTAGATGATATTTTGCTAATACAGCAATTAGAACTATTTAGTAATAGGACTATCTATTTAGCACTAAGTAGCAAAGGTGATGACGTTAGTTCCAAACTAGAGAGCATCGGCATCGGAAACTTAGTAATGTACCCATATCAGTTTAAAGACGCCCAGCTCGATGAGGATAACAGCGACTACATATACAACGTTAGAGATCTTGTGAGCTTAAAAGGCAACATTTACGCAAGTATACGAAGAAAAGTACACGCATTTGAGAAGTATGGAGACATTAGCCTAAAAAAACTTTTTGCAGCAGACTACGAAAAACTTTGGCATCTCGGTGAGGCAATATATAAACAAGGCGTACAAAAAACACCAAGTCAAAAGCAAGCAGTTGAGGTCGAAAAACAAGCACTTGAAAAAACTCTAAATTTTTCCCAAATTCTTAATGTAAACGTTGACGGACTTTTTATTAATCAAGCACTTGTAGCTTTTGCAATCACGGAAGTAGTTAACAACAACGCTTTTGCGTATACAAATAAACCCTACAGTTCTAAAACATTATTAATTCATTTTTTCAGAGTAGATACTTCTTACAAAGGAATTAGCGAATACCTTTTCCACAAATTAGCAAAACAGTATGAGGAGAACGTAGAATTCATAAACTTTGAACAAGACTTGGGAATTCAAGGACTTCGTAAATTTAAGCAGTATTTAAAACCCTGCTGTAAAGTAAAGGTGTACTCAAAATAGCAATCCTCCGCCTTATTTCAGTCTCTACTAAAGGCTTACTCCAAGAAGACAGATGCTATTGCTATGTCGTGTATACTTTCTTTATGACATTTTCGAAAAAAGAATTAATTGATTTATTAACCAAAAAGAAGTCAGAAATTCAAGAAAAGTTAGACGACAAGATGAAAAAGTTTGCAAAGGCTGACAGTGGTCGCACCGCAAGGTTTCCTACTGGTAGAGTTGAGCTTGAAGCTGAAATACTATCCTTCAAGCAAAGCATTAGCAACATCGACGGAATTCTTTATGACATTGCGCAAATTGAAACTAGAAATACAGGAACAGCAGATAGTGTAAATATTGGAAGTGTTGTAACACTAGATATAAACGGGGTAGAAAAGACTTACCTAATCCTTCAAAACGGAACAGAATTATCACTTAGCATTATCTCTATCGAGTCTCCGCTTGGCAAAAGTCTCTATCAAGCCAAAGTCGGTGATACTGTAAATTACGAAACTCCTTCTGAGACTAAGTCGGCACTAATTAAATCAATTAAGTGGTTAGAGTAAAAGAATATTAAACCAGAAAGCTAAACTCACGCCTATTTAGAAGCTCACAGAAAAGTCTGCATTTAAGCCATCCAAATCTTTCGACATATCATCCAACCCGTCAACCTCATTCATTAGTGAATTCACCTCTGTAGCTGCTGAGTCGACCTCAGTATCGCCGCTATCCGCAGGAATTTCTGCAACTGAAGGCAGAGGTGTTGGTGTTGCAGTTGGGTTTACAACAGAACCAAGATCTCCATCCCCTTTATTCGTTGGAGTTTGTGTAACCTTTGTAGTAGTTTCATTCTCAGGAGAAGTGTTTGTTGAATACACATACAAAGCCCCTAAAATCATTAAACCTACGACAAGTAGCAAAACAAGTTCAACTACTGCTCCTTTATTGTTGTTTCTTAATCTTTCCATAGTGTTTATTGGTCTTGTGCTTCCAGATCCTTTACCTCGTCTCTCAATGCAAGTACAGCATCTCTAAGGTTCATACCAGCATCGTAAAGCTCCTCCTTGGCATTCTTTAATATGCTGACTGCTTGCTGGAAGTTCTCATCAGCAGCATCTGTACCAGGAACCATCGCTTTAAACAAATCCCTTGCATCCTGAACGTCTCTTTTGGCAAGCTCTAGAGCTACTTTAAAGCCATCTATTGCCTTACGCACTTCAGTTACATCTACACCTTTTTCCTCAAGCTCACCTAGCTTGGCTTCCACCTTACTTTGTACTTCTTCCATTTTCGCAACGTGATTCAAGAACCGACCTGTCACGTTTAAGCCAACATATTTCTTATGAACTTGAACTGCCTTTTTCCAAATACTTTTAGCCTCACCTACTAATGCCTTAAAGTCTTCGCGTGTTTGAGCTGCTTCTACCTTATCTTTGAAAGCATTAATGTCTGCAATGATTCCGTCTATATCTGCAATTGCTGCAGCTTTTTCTTCATCAGTTAAACCAGTGGCGTTATTAACTCTATCCTTTGTCTGCTCAAGGCGAGCTATTATTCTGTCAAACTGCTCCTCAAATCTAGTCTTAGCCTGATTTAGTAAATCGTCAACCGCATCTTTTATCTGATCCTTTATTTGATCCTTAATGCTTTCCATGTCCTTTGCAATCGAAACCATAGGAGTTATCTTGATTGGGGTAATACTTGGGCTAATCTGTGCATTTTGCAACTGTTCTTCGACTACATCATTAACCTTATCTTTAAGGTTATCTGTATTAAACTCATACCCGAGTACAGAAGTGGTAAACAAAGAAAAAGCTAGAACTGTTAACGGTAGGACAGTAATCTTTTTCATAACAATTTAATAATAATCATAATTTGCAATACGTGTCAAGTCCTATGTTGATGTTTAGAAATCAACTCCTTTACAAATTTAAACATCGACCCACTAGATACCATTTGTTGACTAGCCAATTCCCAGTCAAATGGTTGTCTCACATACCGCCTAGTATCAAGAGGACGTCCTTTCAACTTCATATTCTCTAGACCTAACTCTTCGCCGTAATAAATAACGGGTACTCCAGGAGTAGAAAAAAGGAGTTCAAAAGCACGACGAAATTTTTCTTCATCTCCTTGCACGGCAGTCATTAATCTGACCGCTGCCCCATCATCTCTAAATCTATATCTTCCTGTGGGGTCGATCGTATCAAGCAAAGTCTCAAGTTGTTTTTTAGATAAATGCGGAGCACTCACCTCATCATGGTTAATTAAAACGGTCGCCCAATTTGTTCCTTTAGGTAGAGCCGCAAAAGTCTCATTCACCTTTTGTTCATACAAAGAATAATCACCACTAGCTAACCCATAAAACAAATACTCACGCAGGCTAAAATTAAAGACCAAGTCAAACTCATCACCACTACCAAAATACTCTTTTTGCTCACTAAACGTACCCGATGCTTCAGCAAGAAGTATCGTGCCTGGATATTCTTTATCAATCCACCTTCTAAAACGTTTCATTATCTTGTGTACACCTGGCCTATTTTTACAGTTGGTTCCTTCCTCTTTTACTAAATAAGGGACAGCGTCCACACGAAAACCAGAGACTCCTAAGTCTAACCAGAAACCAAGGAATTTACGCATTTCATCGAAGACTTCTTGGTTTTCCCAATTCAAATCTGCTTGCTGAGGGTAAAACGTCGCATAATAATAATCCCGTGTTTTTCCATTATAGATCCAATTACTTTTCTTTATCTGTGGGAACGCATTGACACCCTCAAGAAACTCATGCCCATCTTTACTCCAGATATAAAAATCTCTTTTAGAATTATTTTTTGAAGAACTTGCTTCCTTAAACCACGGGTGCTCCACCGATGTATGGTTTATCACCCAATCGACAAGAACTCCTATACCAAACTCGTTGGCTTTATCAAGAAATAACTTAAAGTCGTCAATCGTCCCAAGTTCTTTTCTTACACCATAATAATCGGACACGTCGTACCCATCATCAACCATAGGCGATGGATAATGAGGTAACAACCAAATATGGGTAATACCTAAATCCCTAAGGTACGAAAGCTTTTGGGCTAAACCCTTAAAATCCCGCGCGAATTTATCAACATACAATTCGTAAATAACCATACTACGGACTACAGGTGCAAGTACATGGAGTATCGTTAAACTCCCCCTTAACTATTCGACCATCTTCATATACCGTAATTGGAACGTAACCATACCCTGAATAACAAACCTTTACAGTTGTTGAACCTGACCAAGTATTATTTATAACTCGACCAGTAATGGTCTGGAAATCAATATCACTATTTTCATAGGATATAACAATTGGACATTGTACACTCGTTTTGCCCAACTCACTTCCAACACTAGCGTTTGCGTCGTCATAGCCCTGAATAAAATAGCTACTATAGCATCCAACGCTACCAGGATCAGAAAAAGCAAACTTATAATAGTCAATCTTATTAGCACCGGCGGTTTGGTTTTGTACTCCACTCCTAGCCATAGATTGAGATAGCTTCAGCGAAGACTCAACCTGTGCCGCTACATTACCGGCATCAGAGCGCTTTTGAAACTTTGAAAACTGCGGGATTGTAAACGCCGCTAACATGCCCATTAGAAGTGCAACAATCATAAGTTCTATTAGTGTAAAACCTTTTTTAGTCATAAGCCGGTGTCTAAATTAATGATTGCATAAGAAGTGAACTTATACAAGTAAGCTAATCAAGAGTTAACATTTCCAAAACAGGCAGCTCCTTCCCTGCTAAAAAGCCTAGAGTTGCCCCACCAGCCAAACTTGCATGTGTAAACGAAGATATATCAACTACTTGTTTTGCTACAGCAATTGTATCGCCACCACCAATAACGGTAGTTGCATCACTTTGAGCCATCGCTTTTGCTATCGCATAAGACCCACTTGCAAAGCGCTCATCTTCAAACTTCCCCATTGGACCATTCCAGAAAACGGTTTTAGAATGATAAATCAGCCTTGCAAACATCTCTTCTGTCTCTGGTCCAATATCTAAAGCCATCCAGCCCTCTGGCACAACATCATTAACCCGATAAGAACGTACTACTTTAACCTCAGAATTAGCGCTCAAACTATTACTAATACGCAAATCGATAGGATGTTGGACAGTATGCAAAGAGTAATCAGCACCAATACCGTAAAGTCTTTCCAGCTCACGGTTTTTATTTTCTCTCATTGTTTGTATTGTTCTTGCTAGCTCTACCCAATCTTTTTTCTCGCCTCGTTTTTCATCAACATACACATCTTCCATAAATGAATCCCCCATGTTTTTACCCTCTGCTTTCATAAATACATTTGCCACACCACCACCAACCAAAAACATATCCGCTTTATCCATTAAGTTTTGAACCGCTTCAACTTTATCTGATATCTTTGCCCCGCCGATAATTACCGTAAACGGATGCTCTGGAGATTCAATTAAACCGTTTAGCGTACGGACCTCACTTTCAAAATAGAGACCTGCATAACTTGGTAAATGTCGTAAGATGCCAGTAGTTGAAGCGTGAATACGATGTGCTTGTGGGAAACCATCAAACACAACGACTTCGCCATTTTCCGCTAGCTCTTTAGCAAAAGCATCGTCATCCTTTTTATCTTCAGGATGAAACCTTGTATTTTCAAGCATTACAAGCTCGCCCGGTTTCATTTTAGAGATGTAACCTCGAACTTCTGTGCCAACACAGTCATCAAGTTTTGGCACAGGTCTTAAGATTAACTCCGACAATCGCTTGGCATGAGGAGCAGTCGTTAGATTTTCGTTTACGACTCCATCTGGTCTACCAACGTAGGTAATAATTACAATTTTGGCATTTTGCTCAAGAAGGTATGTAAGAGTTGGGATTGTCGCTTCTATACGAGAATCATCGACTAAAACGCGCTCCCCGTTAACCATTTCTGTGGCAATATCGTATGGTGAACGATACAAAACGGTTTTATTTGTAAAATCGAAGTCGCGAATAGTTCTAAGTTTCACAATGAAATGATAGCAGGGAGTCGAGTATGAGTAAACACGGTCTACATTCTCGTCACCGCGAGTGCTTGCAAAGCAAGTACGTGGCGATCTTTTATCAATGAGATTGCCACAGAATTTATGCAATAAATTCCTCGCAATGACATGTGGCACACTGGTTGTAATAACCTAAACAACAGCTACTCAGATTACACTATCTCTTTAATTGTAATTGTGTTAGTGAGACCTGGAATTTTCCAATGGTCGCCATGTACAAAAACAACCCGATTACCTTCTTCAATAATTTCATCCTTTTTAAGCAGATCTATGACAGAATCTATCTCTAGGATTTCACCTTCAGGCAATTTCATAAGATGCGGTCGAACACCATAAACAAGTGTTAACTGGCTAAAAGTATGTGGTTTTTCTGTCACTGCATAAACAGGAATATGAGGTCTAAATCGAGCCAAATCCCTTGCTGTTCGACCTGTCTCTGTAAAGACTACAGCAACGTCAATCTTAAAATCCTTTCCCATCGAGACAATATCCATAACAGCTCGCGTTACAACCTTTGTTTGATTGGCTACCTTTTCTTCCGGGAGAGTTGGAACAAAGCTTTTATCCTCATTAAACTCGCAAATCCTATCCATCATGCTAACAGCTTTTACG
>JALWZS010000022.1 GCA_027002475.1 bacterium
GGATTCTAAAAACTTTTCCCGCACAATCTCCGAATAATTACCGAACGCCTGATTTGCCGTCGCAGAAGGAATAGTTACTTTTCCCGCACTTATTTCCTGCAAGAATTCCCGAATTATTTCCCGCAAACTTTGCGGGCTATGTTTATAACGAAGAGTCATGCCAAACGGTGCAAGCTCTTTATTAATGGCTTGCACCACTAAAGCTCTTGTTAGGATAAGTATCGATGCCAACTTAGCCATTTCCTCTTCGATAGAGAGAAATATCACCTCGTTGGGTTGATCCTTTTTTAACATTGAGTTTCTTTTGGTTAATAACTTTGTATAGGAAGAAAGTGAATAAATGTAACTAATATCTAACTGTGCAATTAATCGGTTCAGAAACCGCCGCCTATTAGTAGGGGAGCCAGAAAATAGCGTTAAGCCAGGTGGATGAAAGTACACAACTAAAATTCTACTTCTTAGATCTTTAATACTCGATTTCTTGCCATTGATTAAAAAGGTTTTGTTGGATCTCTTGATAAAAAGAGCAATATCATCATCTCCAACTTTAGTAGATATCCTGGCGAACTTTTCGTTCCACTTAATAACTTCTGATCCATTAGAGGTTCTTGGTGATGCTCCTAAAGAAAGCATATATATCGACTCTAAAAGGTTACTTTTGCCACTAGCATTAGGTGCACTAATGATATTTATCCCCTCGCTAATAGAGCTTAAATTTAGCTCATTAAAGTTCCTAAAGTTAACAAGAGATAAAGTCTTAATTTTCATGATTAGTAAGATGTAACCCTTTAAAGAGGAGTGACGTAGTCGTCAATTACCCAACCCTTAGTCCCGTCACGCATAATGATTTGGTACCATCCATTTTCATACCGCGTCCATGCATAGGTCTCTCCTGGGAACACAGTTATTAGTAACTCATAGTTTAAACCTGGACCAGACCGAACATTTAAAAATCCAGTTGGCGTATCTTTTATCTTCAACACCTTATCCGTCTCCCCCTTAACAGTAACTTTTATAACCACAGGCTCAGAGATGGCAAACTCTTCTTGTGTTAGAGAGTACAACGATACTCGTTCACTAAACTTACTCGAATAGAACGGGGCTTTTATGCTCATATCAAAGGTTGCTATTTGCCCTGGTAACACTTCATCTTCTTTCATTGTGGATATAACTGATGGGGAAATCCAAGAATCAGGGTCGTAAAGTGGAGACTTTTTGTTGTTAGCAATGCGTAGTTGTACTTTGTAGAAAGACTTTTTACGCCATACCAAAGAGCTTGTATTTTGAAAAGCCAACTCTATAGTTTTACTCTCACCACCACTCACTTCAACAGAATCTATCTCTGATACTAACTTACCAGAGATAGGCGGCTCTTGTTCAAGATACTTGTGCAACTTAGCGACTGCGTCTTTTATTGACGGCTTTTTAAAGTCTCCGTCTTTTGATACTATTAAGACAGGAGCCGTTCCAACACTAAAACGTAAGTTTCCAGTTGGCTCTAGTTTTCCATAATCGTAGTCAAATATACCAAGTCCTGAGTAAACATTGCCAAAGTCATCAATTACATAAGCAAACGGAATACCTGGATATTCATACTTGCTTTGCGAAAGTTGATCTAGCTCATTTATATAATCAGTAATTGATTCAACATCTACTTGAGTACCCCAAAGCTCTATCTTATCCCACGAGTTAAATGCTAGTTTATATCTTTTAGTATTAATAACTCCACCTCCCCATGAAAACCTAGAAGCAACTTGTAGGGTAGGTAATTTGTCGACATCTTCTTTAACTCCATCTAGTGCTACAGTTCTAAGATTTGCAAATGGATCTAGCTCAAGACTTCCACTAACCCGAACAATAGTGTCATCTTTTATCTTTACTTCAAGCTTTAGTGGCTCATATCCATCTTTAACAAAAAGAATGTCTGTTTTTCCGCTTTGTATATCGCTTACTACTAGGGGAGTAGTTCCAAGCTCTTTATCTCCTTTAAAAACTTTTGCACCAGTTGGGGTCGAAGTTAAAACCAAATGAGCTCCTTGATTAAACAAGGTCTTAATTGCTTCGTAAGAAATAGAATAACCAGTACTAGACTTTCCACTAGGGCTAAGTCTTCGATTAATCACAGACTCAAGATCCGGTGCAACAAAAAGCTTCTCGCGCCATTTATCTCCAATCTTTACTTCAATATCACCAGCTTTAACAGTGAAGTTATCAAGCGGTGTTTCGCCAATATATTCATCATCTATATAAACCTGAAGAGAAGGAGGGTAACTTGTAACACTTAATTTACCAACACCTGACACGGACCCTGTCCAAAATATACTTAGCAGAAAGAGGATTAACCCAATTCCTATGGCACCAAGAATAGTAACTAATAGTATTCGCCTCATTTAAACTACCCTTCGCTATTTAAGCTCATTGGCATAACTATATGTATATAGTCAGGATTTTTCGCACCTGATAACTTTACCGGAGCTGTATTATCCTTGATCTCAATACGAATAACATCATCCTTAAAAGACTCTAATCCTTCCAAAATGAATTTAGAATTAAACCCAAGAGTCATGTCTTTTCCCTCAATGTCGGCGCGAACTACGCTAGAATGACTGCCCACATCAACGCTTTGAGCGGAAGACTTAATCTCGCCATTACTTGCAGAAAACTCTAACTTAATTGCCTGTCCTTCCCTTGCTGCAAAGATTGATGTTCTCTTTATCGCTTGAATAAACTCAAGCCTGTTAACATTAACAGTGGAACTAAACTCTTCTGGGATAACCCTCTTATAGTTGGGAAACTCTGCTTCTAAAAGACGTGCAATTACCTCTATGTTAGCGTACTTAAAAAAGAGCTGATTATCTCCCTCACTTAGCGAAAGTATTACATCACTTGGAACATCTTCAGTAAAGTTACTCGCTTCACTGATAAACTGCTCAATTTCAGTTAAAGCACGTGCAGGAATTATTAAAGGGTCTTTTATATTAGTATCAACTTGCAACTGGCGGTAAGACAGCCTGAAACTATCTGTACTTACCATATTCATCTTATTTGATCCCTCAAATTCAAACAAAACTCCAGAAAGAACAGGGTGCGCATCGTTTCTTGCAGCAGCAAACACTACTTGCTTAATAGCATCTTTAAACCTATCCCTTTCGATAAGTAGCTTTTTCTCTAATGAAACGGTCTCAGGGAGAACAGGAAACTCATCTATAGGCATAGTCACAAACTTAGCCCGCGTATCTCCAGATATTACCTCTATCTGTTTTTGATCGACCTCCAATGATACTTTTTCTAAGTTAAGTGAAGCTAAGTATTCAATAAATTTTCTAGCAGGGACAGTTATTTTTCCTGGCTCAGTAACTTTTGCATTTAAAGTTAGCCTAACAGATACTTCTAAATCTGAAGCTATTAAGATAAGTTCGCCATTTTCATTAGCGATAAGTGCAATATTTGAAAGAATAGGCAAATTTGATTTTGTTGTAATAACTTTTCCTGCCAAGAGAGATGCTCGATAGAGTTTTTCCCTTAAGATATCAACCTTCATAGTCTTTACTTTAACATAAACATTTTTTAGTAGCAATATTAGGTTGTGTGGAAACGTTGAGAAGTAGGGGAAAAAGCGCTATAGCAACATCTTAGCTGTGGACTAAATGTTAAAAGCAATGTTTATCGTATGTGGATATCCAGAATACCTAAAAAATTATCCACATTTTACAAACACGCTAAGCAAGTTATCCACATGTGGGGGTGATTTGTCCACAATGCGCGCGATTAAGGTAAGGTTAAGTAATCCTTGGATACTGTTTGCGTAGTTAGGTTTATTGAAAAGAAATTAAGCAAATAGCTGCTGGCGCAGCGCTTTTAAGTGAGATCTTAAGATAAGATTATTTTCTTTTTCTATGGAGTTTTTAATCTTGTTGTATCCGTGAATAACCGTGGTGTGATCTCTTCCACCTAAAAGTTCACCAATATCTGTTAAATTAAGACCAAGTTCGTTTCTTAGTAAGAACATTGTCATTTGCCTTGGGATCACTACGTCTTTTGTGCGCTTTTTCCCGCATAGGTCCTTTAAAGATGTTTCAAAGTATTTCGTTACAGTGTCTATTATTACTTCAGGAGTAATACGTCTTTTTTGAACTTTAGATTCGCCGTTGGGATCAAGGATTGAGCGTACTGTTGCAAGGTTTAATACCTGGTTGTGAGAAATTGCAAATGATTTTAATTTGAGTATCATTCCATGTATCTCTCGTATGTTTTCGGTAGGTTGTTGGGCAAGATACTCAATTACGCTTTGAGATAGGTTTAGCTTTTGTTCTTTAGATTTGACCTCAATTATTGCAAGGCGGGTTTCGTAATCAGGTGGGCTTATTTGGACCATCAGTCCACCCCTAAATCGTGAAACAAGCCTGTCAGCTAATTGAGTGATTTGTGTTGGTTCGCGATCTGAGGCGATGACAATTTGCTTGTTTGCTTGATAAAGCGCGTTAAAGGTATGATAAAACTCTTCTTGGCTTGAATCTTTTTTTGCAAGAAACTGTACGTCGTCTATTAACAAGACGTCACTTTGCCTATATTTGTCTCTAAAGTTTTTCATTTCCTTTCGTTGTCTAATATGGGTAATAAGATCATTAACGAACTCCTCTGTAGAACTATATAGAACTCTAAAATTTGGATTTCGTTTTTGGATTTCGTTACCAATTGCGTGCAGCAAGTGGGTTTTCCCAACACCTGTTGTACCGTATATGAATAACGGGTTATAAATCATTCCAGGGTTTTCAACCACAGACATCGCTGCAGCATGAACTACACGGTTATTTACCCCCACAATATAGTTGTCGAGAGTAAAGGCATCGTTTAGCGCATTGTGTATAGGTGAGATGGCAAGATGTGTCGGTGTGTCGTACTGATTGTCGTTTATTGGGACATGTTGTTTTATGACTGGTGGTTCGTCAAATAAAGGGCCTGATATGGGTTCGTCTATTTTTTCGGGTTGTACGATAAAATCAATGTCCATCTTTTTTTTGTATAGCTCTTGCAATATATCTTTGATTTTATCGGCATAGCGAGACTGAATTACGTTTTTACTATATGCGTCTGGACATGCAATGATTAGTTTGTCTTCGGATGTCTCGTAGAGGTTTGTCTTTTTAAACCAGGTGGAGATAATGGCTGGGTCGAGTTCTAATTCAAGGGCAGAAAGAGTTTGTTCCCAAGGATTAGTCATCATAGTCACATACCGTATAAAAGTAACTATATATGGATGTGGATAACTGTCAATCGGCATTTTGCGCGATTGCCGCGCACTGATTGGGGTAGAGAGGCGCGTCGCTTGTAGTGGTGTGGATAATTAATTTTCCTTACCAAGTACCAGGTATCCTCCACCTAGTAAAAATGCAACCATTAAGGTTAATAGCATTGTTGTTGCATTAGTGGAACCGCTTTCAGGTAGTGTGTCGGTTAATGGTGTAGGCGTTGGAGTTGGAATGTTTGTTGGGGTAGGTGCGTTTGTTGGGACAGGGGTTGGGGTAGGAGTTGCCGTTAATGCGGTTGTTGGTATTGGTGTATTTGTAGCCTGCGGCTCTCCTGTTGGGTTGGGGATAACGGTAGCCCCTGCTGTTGGGGAGATACTTTCTTCTGGAGTTGGAGAAGGTTCACTTGGTGCTTGCTCGCAATCAAATGATGATGAGCATTGGTTGGAGTTGTCTTGACCTGGAACGTTTGGAGTTTCAACGCATAACCCAAACCTACACTCTAGATGTGTTTCCGTTTCTTCTGGTGTTATTTGTTGTGGTGGAGTAGGTGTAGGTTCAGGTTCTTGCGGAGTTGAGGTTCCTCTTAAAAAGAAGTACCAAATTGAAGCAAGGAGGATTACAAATAGAATTAAGGTAATAATAATAAGAG
>JALWZS010000023.1 GCA_027002475.1 bacterium
ACAGATAAGCGCTTAAACATCAAAGGATCTGTTGTAACCGGAATTAATCCCACTCAAGCATCGATAGACGGAGCGTCATATATCTCAAATCGAAGCATTTCAAACAACTACGACTATCCAAGCGATTACTTCATATTTAACCCTAAGTTAATACTTAATGCACCTCGAATAATATCAAGCCCAATATATACATGGACAGAAACTCGCTAACTATGGCTAACAAGATTGAAGAAAAACAAACTGCAACAGTAAGTAAAAGCAGCTTCATTATGACAGCTGTAAGCGTTAGCTTTGTTGTCGTATTCCTTGCCATAGGATACGTATACATAATCCAAAAGGCATGGCTCTCTTCGCCATCACCATACTCAAACGCAATCAACAAAAAGGGTAGTGATGTAGTCGTGCAAGTACCATTTAATTACGAGGTAGCAAGGATTTCTGAAAGGCTTATTACTCTCCAAGGAGAACGCGGGTTGATGAGGCTAGCTAACGATCCAACTAAGGTACAAGTATTTTTAGGGACACCAACGGATAGTAGTCCTACTAACCTCTCAGCCCTTAGGGAAGGTCAAAAGATTATGCTAAAAATGATACCTGGTCAGTCTGCGTGGATTTATATAGTAGGTCAATAAGACCAAGACCTACGGTCTGCTCTTAATTCTTATCCAACGAGAGTAAGTATGTCATCAAAGATCCAACTATTGCAAATGTAAACACTACTCGCCAATCAGGAAGAACCCAAAGCAGTAATATAACTAAAGATAAAATTAAAACAATAGGCATATGAAGAGCCATCTCTCTATAAACAAAATAATCAGCGCCACCCAACTTAACTCCCTTTTCATATGTCTGGGCAATATTAGGAATGTTATATAAAGCACTGTTAGTCTTATCTACAACATCTAAGCCATAAACAAACATAGGGGTAGCTATAAACATCCTTGGGATATAAAGCAATGCATTGACTACAACACCAACTAAATGAACCTTTTTTACTCCCCTCTTGTCTATCAATCGACTAATTATAATTGCTGAAAGCATAGAAAATACGGTCGAAACAGAACTTAAGATTCCAATCTTTTCATAACTTTCTATGACAACAAGTAAGATAATCGGCCAAAAAATGGTAAATATATTAGAATCCATTGCACTGCCGATATATGCTAGTGTTAGTTTTTTGAATTTAGGATTTAGTAGCATGTTTTTATAAACACGTTTTGCACTATGCTTATGATGAGGCTTTTCGTTAATAAATATAAGAATGGGCAATATACTAATCAATAAAAGACCGATACTCAACATAAAAATCACACTAAAACCATAAACAGCGATAATGAACCCGCCGATCAAAGGTGCTATGATGCCAACGACTTTTGTTAGAATAATCCTAATTCCAACCTCCTTCCCAAAATGTCCATCACTTCCTCTTGCCTTTTGTTCAAAGAAGCTGTGGTACGGAATCCAATAAAAGGCAATTACAACTCCTTGTAGCACAGCAGCCAATAAAAGAAGTAATGGATAATTAGGGGCAAGGAGTAATGCAATAAACTGGAATATAAGCATAACGTTAGCAAAAGCCAGTGACCCTTTAAACTTTAACCAATTAAACATCATTGGCAAAGCAAACGTTATCGTCATAGAAACTGTCAGCGAACGGACCATATAGTAAAGGACCACCCAAATAAGCCCATTTATAACTTTATCTGTATGGAAAATCACCAAACTAGACGCAATCTCATAAATATAGATCGGTAAAAAAATGCCAATTAGCGACTGAGCTAGTGAGCGAATCATATTTAGCATATAAAGAGCGGTTGCTTCGCTAACTTTTGCTCTTGGCACTAATAATTCATCAAATGTTTTTTGGGTACTATGATATGGCATCTTTAAGATTATCTACGAGTTCGCCCAGCAAGACCTATGCCTTTCCCAAATTTTTGCCGATGTTTCCCCCTTTTATAACCAAACCGCTGCGCTCTTTCTTCACGTCTTTTTTTGGCACGGGCAAACATATTAGCACCACCAAACTCCGAGTGCTTGTCATCACGGGTTAGTCCTCCTCGCTCGTAATCGTCATCAGTATCGTGGATACCGCCATCGCGCCCTCCCAGTAATTCCTTACGCTCATCTGCCATAGTTCTTGTCTTTGCATTCGTCATCCATGGTGGAGCATTGCTTGCTTTCATTGGATCATCGTTAAATCTAAGTGATTTGCGTTCTTTTTTGTTGCGCATCATGTACATGTTTGTCTCATCATGGCCTCGGTTACTTGCCAGAGAGTCATACGGCATCAAAGAGTCAGATGAACTAGATGTAGGTACAGATGACACTCGCCTACGTAAGATACTTCGTGATTTCTTTGCGGTACGCCTACTACTACTAATAAGCATATTAATTAATAATAAACCAATCTATATTAAGTTTGCTATCCATAGGTTTTTCTATAGTTATTGTAAACGATTCCCCTATTTTGCGTGATGTAACAGCAGCAGCCACTGGAATATTTGGAGTTAAGAATACCTTGCTCGTTCCAGTTATAGCAGAAGTACTAACCACAGCGGAGATCTCACCCGCAGCAATCGTTGCAGTTCCAACAGATTGGTCACTGGTTACAAACAAGCCTTTTGTTTCAACTTCACTTGCAACAACTTTGTCTGCCTTTACTTCTTTAGCACTAAGCACACCACCAACAAGCGTTAGGTCGCCGTCCTTGCTCATTACAATCTTTTGTCCTTGGAACGTTAAATCCCCTAAACTTCCAGTAATATCCCCTTCTACACTTAAGTCTCCTACAATCACTGTATCAGCTAACTTTGTAATACCGGTAGAGGTTAATGAATTAGAGATAGTTAAGCTTGCAACCTCTGAACTTAAGTTAATATCTCCATCTGCACTTCCCATCACTACAGGGGGCTCATTACTTCTAACATCAGGTCCAACTATTTGGGCAATATAGTCACTTAACGATACACCTTCAATTAAAAGCGAATTCACTGACAAGTTATCTATCTGAGCTTCTCTTGCTTCTAGAGTATTCGCGATTATGTCTTCTGCTTTGAGTTCTAGATAAATCGCCTTTCCGGTTGAACGATCTACTAATACACCATCATCACTAACGGTAATTGTTGGGTCTTGCCATGAAAGATTTACAAACGCTAGGATCTTACCAACTACCACGTAACCATCTTGTGCGACTCCAGCTTTTTCAATCTCAGTTTTCACACTATCAGTAAACGAATTAACTGGCACTTTAAAGCACGGTCTGCTAGAGTTGTCTCCATCATCTTCTGGCCATACAATCGCCTCCATATAGGCTACTGGGGTACATGAATCAAGGGTATAATCGTCGGTAGTTTCTAGTGCTTTAGCCACCGCATATCCAGGTTGAGTTGCTTTAATTGCTATACCTTTAATCATGCTTGTAGTTATGATGTCTCCTACCTTTATAGAGTCAGGGGTAACAATCACCTTAACTGGTACTCGACCATTAAGGGCTAATGGGAGTTGCCCATCAGATCCTCCTACTGACAGAACTTGAGCAGGATTAGTTGAGATTATTCCCAAAGCCCTACTTGAATATGGTTTATCACTTTTAACAAGCACATAGTCAGGTTTATCGTCCCAAGGCTTTGCCTCTCTAGCTTTAACTATGTCAACAACATCACCTGGTTCTAAAAATGTTCCTGGGAAGTTCTCTGCAATGTCCACTCCATCGTTTACTGAATCTTGAGTGGTTGGAACAGCAGGTTGTACCTCAATTGAGTCTGCATTAGGTTTTAGCATTAGCTTTCTCCATGTGGTTTGTAATGGCAACCTTATTGGCTTACCTGTATTTGGACTAATTGGTGGGGTTACATCTGTTGGATCGACTTGCATAAAGTTTTGGATGTATTCAAGGAGTGATAGCCCTTTAGCTTGGGCTTGTTGTTTTAGCTCATTAATATTTGAAGCATCGATTAAGTCTATCTCTACATTCGCAGGTAACTCCTTACCTATGTAGTTAAAGAATGGATGTGGCATTCTCTTTGGATCGCCACCATTATTATCCCATGGAGGATCTTCAGCTTGGTACGAGGCTAGTATCTTGTTAGTATCCTTGTCTCTTAGGACATATATAAAGTGTGGCATTAAGTAACCATCTATAAAGTATGGTGGTGATGCTTGGATATAACGTTGTTGTAGATACGCAGTACAGGTATTAATGCTATCGATCACAGCGGTGGTAGCATATGTTGTACCTGTACCAACAGCGCCATTGTTAGCAGAGTATACAAGTTTCACCTGGGCTGATGTACAAGTAGCACTGACCTTAGACTGAGGGTAAAACCCATATTCCCCACCCGGGAGAGTTAACGCCGTGCCAACAATGTTGCTACTAACCTCCCCAATTGTGGTCTTTAGCTCGCCTTGCCCTATTGCACTGTTAGCAATATTTCCCTGCTCTAAACAGTCCGTACAACTAAAGTCAGTTGCTGTTACTGTACCGTTCACATCAAGAGCACTAGATGGAGAAGTTGTACCGACTCCAATACTTCCATTATCTAGATACAGATAACTTGCGCCAGAATACCCTGCAATTTTCAGTGGGTTATTATTAGCTGAGTATATTTGTGTATAGCTCTCATCGCCAGCTGTACCATTACCAATATACCCAATCGTTAGATCGGACTCACCGTTGGTTTCGTCATTTGACATTGCAATCCAACGGTAAGCTGTGCCAGCTGTGCTGCCGCGATCTTGGTTTAAGGTTATCGTCCCCAAATAGGCAGCAGTTGTAACATTACTAATATCCCCAACAAATAATTCTTGACCATCACTAACATCTAAGAATATATCGTCACTTGTATCTATTACGATGTCCCCACTAGAGTTAGTTATTTCAGCGGTCCCGCCAAGCGTGAGTAAAGAAGTTGTCGTAGTAGTTCCAATACCCACATAACCCGTGCTTTTATCTATAAACAAGTCATCTGTATTAAATGCTAATCCTGACTCGTTGTAAGTTATTCCTCCTATTGAGCTCCCTGCTGGATTTTGGAATTGTGCTAAGTCCCCACTCGGTGCTGTTGCTGTAAATGTCCATGCATCTGCTAACGTGTGACCTGTTGTTGCACCAAACGTTATTGTTACTCCATGATTTAACGTCTGGGCACTCCCTGTTATTGCTACTCCTGTTGCGTCCCATGTAGTCCCACCGTCATCACTCCACTTAAATGTATCTGGGGTACCTGTTGCATCTATCTCTACCTTGTAATTTAGAGTACTTGTACCTGTAAATGTTCCACCACTTGTCGCATCATTAAGTCCTGTACCGCTAAATGTTACACTTCCCACTGTTGAATACGGCTTTATTATCTGCCCTACTGTTGCTACTGCCCCCGTGTCAATTTCTAACTTGGCGCTCGGGGATGTAACTCCAATCCCTACATCACTACCAATAAAATAAAATGCATCGTTAGAATTAAACCCAAGCGTCCCAGTGTCTGAACCTGTTGACCTAAACAGCAGTACCGGATCAACACTCTCATCGTAGCCAAAATAAAAACTACCAGTGGAAACGTCAATCCCAAACATAGAACTAGATGGTGTGGTGTCCCCCAGTGAAAAGTCCTCACTCAATGCCAAACCACCGTGTACCTTCTGGTCATAAGTAGTTACAGTTCCAAGATTCGCCCCGTAAATAATCACAGAATCCCCAACAGATGTAGCCGTCGCATTGATCTTAGAAATCATTGGGGCGCTCGAGGTGTCAGCAAACGGACTCGTATCAACCGTACCGTTCGTATCTCCTGCTTGTGGACCGGAATCCCAGTCGGAGCTACTTTCCCCCCAGAAGTTATTTTCTGCTGTAATCGTACGGCTAGTTGTGTTATCTATTTTATACGAAGAAGTCCCATAGATTATATTGTTCGTTATTGTCGGATTCAGGGTATCGTCTGTTGATGTGTCTTCTATGTAGATTCCAGTGGTTCCATTAATTATAGTATTATTTTGTATTGTTGGACTTAGTACCTGAGTCCCATCGCTTCCATAAGGATCAAGCTTAAGGTGAATATTATTCCCGTTGTTATCTAGATAGTTATTTTCTATAGTAGGCTGCACGTTCGTATCAGAACCACTGCTATCAACAGAGCCTTGGGCAAATATATATATGCCCCCACTAGTATTATTCTCTATATAGTTTGAACGTAGTGTAGGGTTAGCTGTCGTGTGCCCTAGCCACCAAGACCAACTACCCAACCATATTCCATAGTCATTGTCATGGATCCAGTTCCCCTGGACTAACGCGCTATCGATGGCCGTACCATCTCCAGTATGATCCCTTAGCTTAATACCGCTGTCCGTATTATTCTTAAATTCACTATTTTTAATAGTCGCACTAAAGGTAACTGTGCCAGCTGATGGATAGTCAGGACGATTGTATGTTCGTATTCCAGAGTCGTTATATTCAAATAGAGAATTAGTTATCGTTGCTGACAATGTTCCAGATCCTTCGTTCTGTGTCCAGAAATATACTCCGTACGTTGCATAGTGAATTACGGAGTACTTAATAGAAGAGTTTGTGCTACTCAACCTAATAGTAATAGCCCCCCAGTCGTTAGCTGCCTTGGAACTCGCATTCGATGTGAAGTATATTGGATTAGATGACGTCCCTTCTGCGATTAATGTCCCCTGTACTATCAGTTCGCTTCTATCTGTCCAAGTGCCACCGGCTTGATCGTCACTTCCTGCATCAAATAAAACCGTCACACCTGGGTCAATTGTTAAAGTGACTCCACTAGCAACGGTCACGTCACCTGTTATAAGGACGTTACTACTCCACGTTGTATCGCTTGAAATGGTGCCGCTTACAGTAGTTGAGTAGGATGCAGATTCTCCACTAGTACTTGGAACTGTAGCGTCTTCTAAGGTTATCGGACTAGTGTTACTTGTCCCATCATCTGTCGTAACAGTCACATTCCCGCTAGCCGTTCCAGATGGGACAGTAACTGAATACTTCTTATTACTAAGTGCCAATGGTGTAGCAGTTTTACTATTTGGAAACGTAACGATAGCCTCGTTCCCTCCAACAGTCACATCTCCCATAACATGAAGCGGTACTGTAGGACTTGTTGTATTTATCCCTACTCTATCTGCTGAACCGTCAATAAAGAGAGTATTTCCATCATAGTTTATGTCATTGCTCCCCATAGTAACAGCCAATGTAGTACCAGAGAAGCTATAGTTAACATCGTTATCAGTCCCGAAGTAAAGCGGCGAAGAGTCGCCTAAGTACAATCCCGCAATCTTATTCGAACCAGCTGAAGCTGAGTCGCCAAGAACCTCAGCACTCGTAGGATATAGGTATGTGCCTCCATCAGTCCAGGGTGACGAACCAGTACTTGACGCAGTTAGATCGTCCCAACTTGAACCGTTATAGAAGAAGAGATCAGTCCCATCCTGATATATATCACCAACAACAGGGCTAGTTGGGGTAGTTGTTGTATCTAATCTCATTGCACCTGCAACATGCAGTAAACGTGCTGGGCTCGTTGTCCCAAAGCCAACACCACCAGAGGTCGACAAATAAACCTGGTCAAATGTACTAGACCCATCAGCTTCCAGTACTATTGGCCGATACGCTCCAGTACCACCAGCATTCGATCTAACTACATACTTACTGTTTCTATCAGCAAACAACGAAAGCCCCTCGTAATTCGTTCCATCTGCCAGAATATCTGTACCGTAAATTGCGAGAGTCGCCATGTAGTTAATTCCACCTGATAGATACCCAGTCCCTTTACCAGATACTCGCAGCACCGAGTTGATATTTGCCTGGTCTGTTCGCTGGAAAGTTATATGTCCTCCCGCTGACGTCCATTGGTATTCTTGTCCAGTACTATTATCAACAAAGAGAAGGTCTGCATCACTTCCTGCCAAACTTAGTAGGGCGCTAGGGCTCGTTGTCCCTATTCCAACATTTCCATTCTCAAATATTGCTGCGTAGTTGTTATCTGCGCCACTTGCGGTTGCATAAAGCCCAACATTAGTTAATGTGTTCGTACCTGCTGATTCTGTTGCTGTATTTGTGAAATATCCTGCATAGTTTGTGATATCCGAGCTTGTTGTATCGAATGTTGCTCCTGTTGTATTAGATGTTAATGCCTTTATTGCATCTGTTGTCACCCCTATATCGCTGTATAATACGTCTAATTTAGCATTCGGAGAAGTTGTACCAATACCTACATCCCCAGCAAAGTAGTTAAACGCATTTGTGTCTGCTTGGTATAGTCCGTAGTTATTTGTAATAGTCCCACTTCCCCCACTAGCTGCAAGATACAAAGTGTAAGCGTTGGTAGTAGTTGAAGAAGAACCTACATAGTTGTAGAAGTAGCCGGCATAGGTGTTATCAACTACACCAGTACCACTGTTCATAACCCCACCAAACACGCTGGTAAGACTTCCGGTGTAATTGCTGGTGTTTGTGCTGCTAACAGACATTTCACCTCTTAAGGCGTAATAGCTCGCAGACGAGTCTGCTGAAGCGTCTGCGTTTATATAAGAGTGTACATTTTTTAGGATTCCAGATGTATCTGTGGGTGTATTAGTAACAAACAACTTATCCCCATTACTTATACTACTACCGCCAATCACTACGCTATCGTCACTGCCATCTATATACAAGTAATAGTCATTCGTATTCGAGTTATATATTGCCAGATCTTGGTCAACTCCAGAGTTATAAACGTCGACAGTAGTGTTAGCATCAAGCGTCATCGCATCGGCTAGCTCTGTGAAATCAAGACAATCAGTACATGCTATATCTGTTGCAGTAATTGTGCCATTGACATCAAGCGCAGTTGATGGAGAACTTGTCCCTATACCAACATCACCAGCAAAGTAGTTCGATGCACTTGTATCTGCTTGGTACAGTCCATAGTTGTTAGTGACAGAACCGCTACCAGTTATGGTTGGAGAGTCAATATAAACACCATAGGAATTAGTAACTGTTCCATTTTCAACAACAACACCAAACTTACCGTTGTATGCATAATCCATTGTGCCCGAACCAAAATGCTGAACAACACCATACACACCTATGAAATCACCTGTAAAGTTCTGTGTGTTACCACTATATACAGCCGGTGATCCTTGCAGTCCATAGTAGTCCGCACTCGATGCGCCTGATGGATTAGCTTGAATATAGTTATACTGACCTCGGAAAAGACCTGAGGTTGAGGTGTTAAGTTTATTGAGATATAAAAGCGTATCTGTAGCTGTGGTGCTTGTTCCAATCGATACATGATTATATGCACCGCCTATATGTAACGCGGTTTCTGAAGCATCTGAGTTCTTAATTGTAAAGTCCCGATCTATTGATCCATCGTAAAGATCAATAGATGTATTAGCATCAAGCGTCATTGCATCCGCTAGTTCTGTAAAATCAAGACAATCAGTACACGCTATATCTGTTGCTGTAATAGTGCCATTGACATCAAGCACGCTTGAAGGTGACGTTGTGCCGATTCCAATATAACCCGTACTTTTATCTATAAACAAATGATCTGTATTAAATGCTAACCCTGATTCGTTGTAAGTTATTCCCCCTATTGAGCTTCCTGCTGGATTCTGGAATTGTGCTAAGTCCCCACTCGGTGCTGTTGCTGTAAATGTCCAAGCATCTGCTAATGTATGTCCTGTTGTCGCTCCAAATGTTATTGTCACTCCGTGGTTTAAGGTTTGAGCGCTTCCTGTTATTGCTACTCCTGTTGCGTCCCATGTAGTCCCACCATCATCACTCCACTTAAACGTATCTGGGGTACCTGTTCCATCTATCTCTACCTTGTAATTTAGAGTGCTTGTACCTGTAAATGTTCCACCACTTGTTGCGTCATCTAATCCAGTACCACTAAAGGTTACACTTCCTACTGTTGAGTACGGCTTTATTATCTGCCCTATTGTTGCTACTGCTCCTGTGTCTATCTCTAATCTAGCGCTCGGGGATGTGGCTCCAATTCCTACATTACCACCATCAAGAATCGTAAACACCTCAGATGAACCGTCAAATACATTCAATATGTCTCCAGTACCACTTTGACCAAATCTAAAAGCAGTTGAGCCTGAATTGCCATCAAAAGCAACCTCCCCAGCGTCAACATACAGTCCCCCAGGACCGACATTAATACCGTTTCTTACATAGAGATTGTTTCCAACATCAATATTTTCAGTGGCAGTTATATCATTTGTTTGGACATTACCCGCATATAAGGACGGTGTCTCTATCCCGTTTATATCTATAATCTGAAGACCAGAGGTGTAATCGGCAACATAAGCATATTTGCCGGATACATAAACACCATATGCCCATCCAGAGGTATCATAAGCACCTATAAGGCTAGGACTACTTGGATCAGATAGGTCTATTACCTGAAGGCCATAACTATGATCAGCAACATAGGCATGTTTGCCGGAAACATAGACCCCATATGCATATCCAGGGGTATCATAAGTCCCAGTAAGGCTAGGGCTTGATGGATCTGATATATCTATAATCTGAAGACCTGAAGTGTTATCAGCGACATATGCATATTTTCCAGATACATATACACTTTCTGCATATCCAGAGGTATCATAGGTACCAGTTAGGCTAGGACTAGAAGGATCTGATATATCTATTATCTTAAGACCAGGACTACCATCAGCGACGTAGGCATATTTCCCAGATACATATACACTACGTGCATATCCAGAAGTATCATACGTTCCTGTTAGACTGGGACTAGATGGGTCAGATATATCTATAACCTGAAGACCAGAATATCTATCAGCGATATAGGCATATTTCCCTGAAATATATACAGCTAGTGCAGTCCCAGAGGTGTCGTACGTACCTGTGAGGGTAGGACTAGATGGGTCAGATATATCTATAACCTGAAGACCTGAAGTCGCGTCAGCAACATAGGCATAGCTCCCTGAGACATATATTCCAAACGCTTGTCCAGAGGTATCATAAGTACCAGTAAGACTGGGGCTACTAGGGTCGGATATATCTATAATCTGAAGACCTCCTGAAGTCTCGTCAGCAACATAGGCATATTTACCGGAAACATATACTCCGTATGCAGCCCCAGAGGTATCATAAGAACCTTCAAGGGTTGGGTTTCCTGAAGCGTAATGATATAGATTGCCTCCAGCTAGGGTTAGTTTTTCGCTAGGGGCAGTATCACCAATTCCGACACTGCCGGTGCTTTGATCGATATATAGTTGGCTCGTATTAAAAGAAACATCTCCGGTAGATGTGAAGTTGGTAGATGCACCGTCTAGCGTTATGTCTGTATCTGCAATAGAGATATCGCCGTTAACATCTAGTGTTGTACCTGAGTTAAATGCTAACGTTCCTGAGGTGTAGTTGTCTGATGTATCTGAGCGTAAGAATGAAGTTGAGTCTACACCGTCTAGCGCTGAAGCGTTAAATGCATAAGGGGCAGCTGTTAGTTCCATACGGGGCTTCATCTCACCGTCGGAGTTAAAGTTAACTCCGATGTATAGTCTTTGATTAAAGTCAGAAGCTGAAAGGGAGTCTACATCTTGAAGTGTATTGATTGGGATTGTAAAGATACCATCTTTTACATAAATGCGGTTGGTTATGGTATCTGAAGTTGCCCAGGCTTGTTGAGTTGGAGAGATGCCAAGAGTGTTAGTCGATGTATCTACCGAGGTTATTATTACTGACTCGTTTTTAGTAGAGTTCCAAAGTATTTGACCTACGTGAAGAGAGTCTTCATTGGTATCTGAGGAATACACCAAGGACTCGCCACCACTTGCTGGTGCTGTTGTCATTGTTGTTGAGAGAAGATTTGCACTTGTCCAGTTCTCTGTATGAATAGCTGTTGCTGAAGAGCCTGCTCCGTCATATACCTTTACCACAAAATCATAAAAACCATCGGCTACGTTAGTACCGTCCGAGTTAACTACCTTACCCTGAAAATCTATCTCCTGTGTTATTGCTGCATTAGCAAAAGAAGCATTAAACAAAAGTACTACAAAAATAGCTGCGAGCAGCTTTATGAAACACCGTGCGATACTATGGGCAGAGACCTTCAACATTCTAACTATAAAGTAGCATTTACTTGCTTTTGTAGCAACGGTTTTTAGCAAAACAGATGAGCCAGACAGGCTTCTGTAAAGCCCCAAAACAAGCGGCGTTAAGCAGGCGGGCGAATTTGCCAGTCTTGCCCATGTGAAGCGGTAAACTGCCCATACCCAAAACCTACACGAGTGCACCGGAGCACATCTTATCGGTCATGCTGTGCAAGCCCTATTAAACCCTAAGAGCAACAAAGATTAAACGCATGCGCTACTAGCAATGCACGCACCCAATTGCCAGCGCCCCATCCCCCCTAGTGTTATGCGTTATTGCATGACAAGAAAGGCAACGAAAGATACCCACATAAATAATAACTAAGTCCTAAAAGTTCGAGCAACAAACACTAAAGGGTTAAGATTTAAGCTTATTTAGTATATATTTTTTATAAAGTTTTAAGAACACGAAAAACAACAAAATGCTCATTAAAGTAATTGCAATTAGTTTAATAGGGACAACATAAAAAGTAGCATTAGCTATGTTGCCATCACCAAGTTCTAAAGTAGCAGTAAACTTTCCAGCAAGTATTGGCAATTTATATTCAGCATTATTAGGCGCCCACTCAACCGCCAAATCCTTTTCACTACCCGGTAAAACATAGGACAAACTATCATTAACCAATACTTCGTTATACACACGTCCTGTTATGTCGTTTTTTACCTTAATCCTTCCCAAAGGCTTTTCAAAAATAGTTCCGTTATTTTTTAATGTTACGTTAAAAGAAACAGGTGCCGTTTCGTAAATCTTATTAGCGCTATTAAAACTAGCTACCACCAAGTCGTGTTTCAGGCTTGTCTCTCCAACAGTTAGGTAGATAATCGTTAGTAGGCGCGAATGGATAGAGGTTTTATATTCCGCTGACGCTTCATCACCAACTGGACTTGCCTCAAAAGCGATTGCATCGTAATAACTACCAGGAATTGCGTCTTTTGGAACATCGATTAAAGCACTAACTTGTAACTCGTCGTTAGGACCTAGTGTAAAAGGACCACCAGCTAAAGTTATCCATTTACTTGTTGAGTATTCGACTTGACCAGACTCCATGACTTGTGGAGTTCCATCGGCACTAAACCTTAGGTCATAAGGCTTAACCGAAACGTTAATATCTATGGAATCATTGTTTTTTAAAATCAAGCTAATTTGCCTAGACTCACCTGGATTAAGACGGATATCATTAAAGTTTGGCGATAGTGTAAGCGCGTTAATAGGTCTCACAAAGCCAAATAGTGCAATCGCGATAACTAAAGAGTACAAACCAAACCTTTTAATCATAGGCAAATTGTAACAGAAATATAACACCGCATATCAATCGTCATTGCTACTTCTCCGTCATTACGAAGGAGCGAAGCGACTGAAGTAATCTCAAGGCAGTGGGATTGCTTGGCTAACACTCGCAATGACAATATAACACTCGCGATGACTATTAACCCGTCATTGCGAGCCGAATGCGTGGCAATCTATACATCGGGGAGATCGCCGCGTCGCGCTGCATGGAATGAGACTGCCGCGGTCGATCCGGCTCCCTCGCAGTGACGAGAGCGCGTCATTGCGATTCCGATGCATATCGGGAGAAGCAATCCAATCGCCGCGTCGAAAAGCTGCGCTTTCTTCCTCGCGATGACAGGAAGAATGAGATTGCCGCAGTGAATCACTGCGTGATTACTTCGCAATGACACATTGACCGTTATAGCTACCCTCCCGTCATTACGAAAGAGCGAAGCAACTGAAATAATCTATACATCGACAGCAACGCCGATGGTAAAATACACATGTACTGCATTCTCGATGAAGCGAAAGGGGTATATCTACATCCTAACCAATAAGTATAATCATGTTTTGTATGTAGGGGTTACAAGCAACTTAGTAAGACGTATTAACGAACACAAATTGAGAGTAGGAAGTAAATTTACCAGTAAGTACAAGATCGATAAGCTTGTATATTATGAAACTTTTGACGATATCGAAGAAGCTATTGCTAGAGAAAAGCAAATTAAATCAGGATCCAGAGCTAGAAAGATTAAATTAGTAGAATCAATTAATCCTCAATGGAAAGAGCTAGAGCCAGTTTAAGAAATACAACTACAGGAAATTGCCGCAGTAAATTACTACGTGATCACTTCGCAATGACACATTGACTGCCATTGCGGGCGCAGTGGAGAAACATGGTTTCTCCCGTAAGCATGCGAAGTATGCGTCCATTGCGAGCGCTAGCGTGGCAATCTCCAATGTATAGATTGCTTCGTCGTAAATCTTTGATTTACTCCTCGCAATGACGGCTTGGTGTATTATCGTGATTTCTCGTCATTACGAAGGAGTGCAACCACTGAGGCAATCTCCTGTAAGCATACGAAGCAATATCATGTAGATAGACTGCCGCGCCTTCGGCTCGCAGTGACGGAAAGGGAAGTGCGCGAGGTTCGTCACTGCGAGCCCGCAACAAGCGGGAGAAGCAGTCTTAACTAACGAGATTACTGCGCAATTTGCTACGGCAAATTACTCGTAATGACAAGAAAAATGCAATGCTATTTCACTTGCAGTGACGCTAAGCGTCAGATCGCCGCGCCACTTTGTGGCTCGCGGTGACGGGAAGAGTAAAACTACCGCAGGTGCATGTTGACAACTGCCACACCTATTATATACTTTATATACACCATGAAGACGACGGTAATAAACATCAAAACAACAAACGAAGTCAAAACCCAAGCACAAGAGATAGCCAAAGAGTTAGGAATTAGCCTTAGTTCACTCATCAATGCTTACTTAAAGCAACTTACTCGCACAAAACGAGTTGTATTTGATCTTAATCCTTACCCAAACGAACAAACAAGACAGTACTTAAATAATGTACATAATACCGATACGTCACCGACGTTTAACTCTATAGATGCAGCTAAACAATGGCTGGAAGAACAAACTAAAAAGTAACCGCAACTTTAAACAATCAAATGAGTACGCATATCCGATTTAGCAAAAAGTTCGTGAAGGGTTTCAAGAAACTCAACCGCAAAACACAAAAACGTTTTTACGATAGGCTTAAAATCTTTGAAGAAAACCCTTATCACCCAACGCTTCGAAACCACCAGCTAGCTGGAGAGTACTCCCAGTTTAGAAGCATCAACATAACTGGCGATATTCGTGCAATATATCACGTTGTCAGGCAAGAGGAGAAAGTGCAAGTCATACAGTTTGATTTAATCGGTAGCCACAGTGAACTGTACGAATGACAACACGGGAAGTTAGATTGCTTCGTTGAATCACTCAAAAGAGTTTCTCGTCACTGCGACTTGGTGCCAACCAACACGGCAGTCTATCTATATGAGATTGCTTCGCCTTCGTCTCGCAATGACGATCAACGTGTCATTACGAAGGAGCGAAGCGACTGAAGTAATCTCAAGGCAGTGGGATTGCTTCGCTGCCGCTCGCAATGACGCGCTCTCGTCACTGCGAGGGAGCCGGAACGACCGTGGCAGTCTAGAGCGATGGATTGCTCCGCGTACTTGAGATTGCCGCAGTCATTGCACTCCTTCGCAATGACAAAACAAATCAAGCGACCTTACTTTTTCGCTTTCTTGGTGTGGCTTTTTACTACAGCTTTTGCGTAAAGCTTGAGGAAGATAACTATTGCCAAGATAAATCCAATTACAACTCCAAGAACGGTTAGTATAAATGGAATTGGTATCAGCCAAAATTCTACAGTCCCCATTGCAACGGTAGTTGATGGCTCACCGTAAACTAGTGTTCCTTTTGCAGAGTACTTCCCTATTCGTGGTACAAATCCAAGCCAAGGTTTTGGGTCCCATGTTTCTTTAAATTTTCTAACACTGTTTGGAAGCACATTAGCAAACTTTTTGTTTATTTGAATTACCTCTTCTTTACCACCTGCAGAGTTATAAATTTCTATAAGACCGGACGGCTTTATATGGGTATTTCCAGTGTTTTCAAATCTTACAAAAAAGTTAACTGGTGGATATTGATAAAAAAGCTTATCAGTTTCAAACGATAAAACCTGCCCCTCCTGCGTTGTGTCGCCAGCAACATTAATTAAAGCCAAAATTGTAACCTCATACTGAGCACCAACCGCATTCCCACCTTCCGGAGCACCGATCTTTTCTTTCACAACTATAGCCCCATGATGGCTACCCGGCTGAGCGTCCTCAGGGACACTTATCCTTACAGGCACCACTTTCCGTTCGCCTGGCTTTAGGTCTATTGAATCTGATGGAAATATAATCCAGTCAGACAAACTACCTTCCACATTTCCGCCTACAAAAACTGCTTGTCCACTTTCATCTTCTGCTGGCTTAAAGTCATCTGTATACAAGACAACCGTCTTTTCATAGTCGTCTTGGTTTGTAATCTTCACATCAACGGTTAAAGACTCGCCTGGCAGAATGTCGGATTGATCGATAAGGGCTGGCGATACCATGATGCCACCGCTAGAGTTTTGATTATTCTCCTGTGCAACAACGCGTACCGCAACAAACGCGGCAACAGATAAAAATGCAACGAGAGTTAAGAGATATGAGCGATAATTTATTTTCATGCAACAAGTATTGTGCCAGCAAATCAGATGTAGGTCAACAGGTATGAAATCGGTTGAGACTGTGACGTACGCTTGTAGCAGATTGCTTCGCCTTCGGCTCGCAATGGACGCATACTGCGTATGCTTACAGGAGAAACGCAGTTTCTCCATCATGCCATGAGCGATGACGAGGAGACGAAGGCGTTCAATTTGTCATCGCGAGTCTTTTCATGTCATTACGAGACCGCCATACGCGGGAGAAGTAATCTCATCGATTGAGACTGCGTCGTCACTACGTTCCTCGCAGTGACGGGAAAGCAGCGGAGAAGTGCAACTTCTCCTATAAGCACGCGAAGCGCGCGTCCATTGCGAGAAGGAAATCAAAGATTTTCGACGAAGCAATCTCTACTGCTATTAGATCGCCACGTCGCTACGTTCCTCGCGATGACAGTAGTAGCGTCGTCATTGCGAGCGCTAGCGTGGCAATCCCATCTGATACCCCTCATAGAAAAGGCCCCCTTGCGGGGGCCTTTCCCAAAAGTGCTATCTCTGACAGTCATACACGCTTATTATCGCCTGTATGCCGTGGTCCAGGATCAATCACGCCTTATTATTTGGGCCTAACTGTCCTACAACACTCCGTAGCTTTACGCGTAGGAGTGAACGCTTACATTAGAATGTAGCGGTTGCACGGAATGTCAGTGTGTTTGTATAGTCGCTAGCAGCAGCGGTTGACCGACCTGCAACTGCTCGTGCCTCGATCTGTGCACTTCCTGAAACTACTGGACCACTTGTTGTGTAAATGTTCGCAGTAGTGCCAAATGAAGTTTGTACAGGAGACGCATCAGTTGCTGCAGCACTATCGTATGAAGCATCAGGAGTCATGGTAGTTCCACTAGCATCTTCACTTTCAGATACTGCAACTATTCCCCACGATCCATCCACGCTATTAGTGCTTAATGTTGCAAGGTCAGAGCTGACAAATGGTATGTTATCACTAGCTGCTGTACTGCTAAGACCATTGGAGTCATCAGTTATAACCTGAACAACTGTACCGTTAGCGGCGTTGCTGTCGAGGTCTAACCAGATTTCGGATACTCCACTCGTACTACCTGTAGTAACAGTATCGTATGTTAACTCACCTAGGTCTAATGTATATGGCGCGTCACTATCACCACCACCATCAGCAATATCTAAGTCGAATGTGATGTATGTATCAACTGAAGCGGTAACAGTTACCTGATCACTATCCATGATCGGCACATCTACTGCAAATGCATCATCACCAAATGTTCCTGACAGGTTTATCTCTTGCGAACCTGCAGTCCCTGGGTTGGTTAAACGATCTGTACCACCTGATGCCGTACTCCCTACTTCAATAGTGATAGTAGCAGCCGCGGATGATGCAGTGTAAGAACTACAAGCCTCAAAGGTCAAGGTTCCTGCAGCATCGGCAACAGTAACTGCAATATTATCAGCGCCCGCCGTACAGGTAGGCGAAGCCCCGACATCTACAATCGTCCGTTCAGTGCCGTCATTAAAATCGATGTCAGCAACAGCCAAATTAGTACCATCTAAGGTAAAACCTGAGCTGTCCTCGTTAAAATCAACAATGATTGTTTCACCTGCAGCAAAAGTTTCTGATGCTGACAGTTGAAAGGTAATTGTATGACCAGCGGCCGTAGAAATTGCATGACGAGTAAGCTCATCCTTAGCACTCTGAACTGTAGTAGCGTAAACCTTCTGAGATCCAGAAAGCCCTACAAACAGTTGGAATGCCATTAGTGCAATACCTACACTTGCGATAGCACGACTTTTTCGTACTTTTTTGAGCATATTTTGCTCACCTCCTTTCTCGTTTTTAATGTACGTAAACAAAACTCATATTATTCAATGGTATATAAGATTGCGTCGCTGGCGCTCGCAATGACAGAAAAAAAGCTCGTAATGGACGTACGCTCCGCGTACTTAAGATTGCCGCAGTCATTGCACTCCTTCGCAATGACAAAAACCCGTCACTGCGAGGAACGTAGTGACGCGGCAGTCTGACGCCTAGCGTCATTGCGAGGTAATCACGCAGTGATTTAACGAAGCAATCTAATTTGGTAGAGATTGCCACGCCTTCGGCTCGCAATGACGACAATCCGTCACAGAGATTACTTCTCCCGCCCATGGTGGGATCGTAATGGCGAAGCCTAGCCATAGCAGAAGTAAACATAACCCTTAAAGGCTCTAAAGAAGTTTGGGACAGTTGTGAAACTTCTTTTTTCATAAGTACTACTCTATCCTCTACAAAATCATGGTCGATGTCAATACCAAACGTGCCAGAAAACGACACGATACTATCGGGCACGCACCCTCAAGACTATGGGGCTAGGGGCTTTAGGGCGGTTAAGTTTACGAGTAGCGCGGCACTAGTTTAGATTGATAGCATCGAACAAAACAGGACAGTACAAATAAACCACAAAGCACAAAATCCAAACAGCACAAACAAACCCGTCACCGCGAAGCAGTCTCGCCTATTGCTAGATTGCCACGCCACTTCGTGGCTCGCAATGACGAAACCACCACCGCCACAAGGCGTCACCTGGTGACTCGCCGCGGAGACTCCGACGCATAGCGTCACTGCGATCCCGCCTTGGGCGGGAGCAGCAGTCTCCTGAGTACGGAGATTGCTTCGCGTGATTGAGATTGCCGCAGTCGTTGCACTCCTTCGCAATGACGCGAGGAATCGCGATAATACACCAAGTCGTCATTGCGAGCGCTAGCGAAGCAATCCCACTACCCTGAGATTACTTCAGTCGCTTCGCTCCTTCGTAATGACGGGAGAAGTATAGCAATGGACGCAGGCAAAGCCTGCTTACAGGAGACACTGCGTTTCTCCACCTCCCCCAACCGTCATCGCGAGCCACAACGTGGTGCGGCGATCTACAACAACGAGATTGCCACGGAATTTATATGATAAATTCCTCGCAATGACAAGGGATTCTCATTCGTATCGTAGTGCGTCGAGGGGGTCAATTTTGGATGCTCGCCTTGCTGGATAAAACCCAGTTATCGCCCCCATCAAGAACGACGAGATTACAACCAACACAATAAACCACAAAGGAGCAGAGAATAAATCTACAGCCTCTCCTCCAGCCCTTTGCGCAATCGTGTTGATAATATAGTTAATCGTTTCCGTACTTATAAACCCTAACGCCAACCCCGACATGCCCCCAAGAAATCCAATCAGTATAGAATCAAATAAAAACAAACTCCATATATCCTTACTGGTAGCACCAATAGCTTTCATAATTCCCACCTCACGAGTACGTTCAAGAAGCGAAATTGTTAAGGTGTTAAACATTCCAACTGCAGAAATGAAAAGCGCAATAATACCAACGGCAGTAAACATAATTTGCGTAAAACCAAAGATTTGATTTAACTGATCTAAAGTTTCTGTCAGAGCCGAAACCGAGTACCCCCTGCTTTGTAATTCTTTCTTTAATGGATCTACGCTATCCTGGTCCGCCACCTGCACCTTAAGCAGTGACGGCTCCAGAGCATCAATCCCAGACACTCGCCCCAAAGGCATATACATATAGTTACTGCCCGCATCAACAATTCCAACAATCGTAAATTGTTGAGTAAAATCAATCTTTCTACTTAATGTCCCACCAGTCTCCCCCTCACCAAGTAACTGATCTTGCTTTTGTTGTTCTTTTAGAATCAGCTCTTTTGGCACAATTAAAGTTACGCCCACGTTTTTACCCAACGCCTCTTCTGGAGTCAGGTTAAACAATTTAAGAAGATGGGTTGTTACTACAATTGCGTACTGATCGTCCTGCGTATAAAGCTCTCCTAAGGTTGGAGTGACACCAGCCAAGCCGAAAAAGTCCGGCTCCACCAAATAAGCAACAGTCTGCCCAACTAAATCTCCATAATCTAGTGTTGCAGCCATGTTCTTTTGCGGCAATACTTTCACTACGCTAGAATTCGTTTCTGGTAGCGAAGTAAAGTAGTCATCGCTAAGAGAAAGCAAATCCTTAACACCGGCGCCAACAGTAACATCTAAGGTAAGTAGCGACTGCGACGTAACGATTTTATTTACAACAAGTTCCTGAATACCAAACGCCAACGCAATTAAAAAGTAAACAATACTTATACCAACCCCAACACCAAGCACCGTTAAAAACACCCGCAGTTTGCGGTTTTTAAATCGCTGTAGATTTAACTTAATTACTGATCTTAATTTCATTTTTTACCAAATAATCTAATAACGCTCTCAACTTCCCTACTTAGCCTTCTTGCAACCTGACTATACAAGTGGGCAGAGCCAACACCCTCAGAAGCATCTAGATATCTTTCAAACTCTTCTGGAGTAATTACCCCTTCCATTCTATACCTAACTAATTGGATTATTGTTAGTATCTGATCTTTAGACAGTTTGTGCTTTTGCCTTCTATCAATCAAGTAGCCAAGCATCATTAAAATTCTTTCATTCTTCGCATCAAGGTGCGACCTGTTTGCCCAGACCTCCTCAAATCCGCTAACCTGTCTTGGCTCTTGAGCCTCTTTTACCCTCACCCGTTTTTGATGCCTTAACATCTCAAACAATACGACAAGCGAGTTGATGTTATCGGACAAGCGCCTAGCTGTTTGCTCGTACAACCCAACGCCGCCACCTGACACACTTTGATGCAGTATGTTATATAGTTCATCGTTTTGTAATACACCAGCCATGCGCTCCCGAATGGCCTGGATAAGTGTCAATAGTTGTTCTTTTTCAAGGTGATGGAGTTGATATTCAGATAACCACTCTTTAATAATCTTAATTAATACCTCTGACTCTTTATCGAAGTGTGTTCGGGTTAACCATAGCTCATCAAACGGTGTAATCTCTTCAACGTCCTCCTCTTTCTCATCTTTATGCCGCTTATGGTAGCCAAATAGTTTAATCATTCCTTCAACCATATTGGCAAGTTTGTTAGCGGTAGTTTTATTTAGTCCAACCCCACCTTTGGACCTTGATTTATCCAAATACTCCAACAGTTCTTCTCGTGTTAATTCATCATGAATTCTAAGCCTTATGGCTTGTATCATATCCAACAACTCTTCATGCGAGTATTGATCCAGTACGCTTTTATCAACAACATAATTAAGCATGCTTAAGATATGCTCATCTTCTACGCTAAGGCGGGAACGATTTGCCCACAACCTTTCAAATCCAGAAAGAACGACTATGCGCCTTGCCTCTTCCTCTGCACCACCTTCTGCTTCTTCCTCCTTAGCGACTTCACTTTCTGGCACACCCGCAATCGCGTCTGTTGCTATTAGAGTTTCATCAGGTAGTTCTTGCTCCGCAGCTTGCTCTGCCGGAGCTACTGCTGGCTCTGGTGGCTGTTGTGATGGAAGCAACCCTTGTTCATCTACACCCTCATCTAATCGTTGCTCCAAGGTTTCTTCAAATGTTGAATAGTAGGATTTTTGGTGATAAATCGTCTGCTTAATTATCTTACCGTCAAGAACATGTATAACCCTATCCGCCCATGGAAACTGAGTAGGATCATGAGTAACAACAACTAAGGTGACACCAAGGTTTTGATTAAGGTTTCTAAAGAGCCTCATAACATCTTCACTTGTTTTGCTATCTAGATTCCCAGTTGGCTCGTCAGCTATAAGGATAGGCGGATTAGCTACAAGTGCACGCATAATTCCAACGCGCTGCTGTTGCCCACCTGACGCCTCAACTGGCAATCGGTTTGCTAATGATGAAAGTTGGAACTCCTCTAAGAGCTTATCTGCCCTCGCCCTTCTTTCCTCGTGTGGAACACCAGCAAAAACTAGTGGCAATGCAATGTTTTGCCTGATACTTAACGTTGGAATTAGGTTGTACGCCTGAAATACTATACCTACCTTATCTCTATGGAACTTAGCACGTTCATTTCCACTTAAAGACTCTAAATCAACCCCATCAATAGTAACCTTTCCCGTAGTAACAGAGTCCAACCCAGAGATAATGTTAAGAAGCGTTGATTTACCTGACCCTGAAGGTCCAAAGATTATAACGAACTCACCCTTAAACACTTTAAGAGAAATCCCACGTAGAGCCTGCACTTCTATATCGCCTTGCCCAAAGGTTTTTGTCACATTATCTACCTGTATGATTGGTTTAAACAGCTCAGATTCCATGTTAAATATCCTTCAACCAACTAAATGTCTCTTCTAGAGAGCCAAATATCAACTCAAATATACTTACCTTTTTCCCAGGTGTTAGCATAACATTGGGCTCAGAAATGGTCTCGTTGCCGCTTGGATCCACCGATATTACTACAAACTGATAAGCGGTAGATGTCTTTAAGTCATTGAGGATAACGATATGGTCTTTTCCATAATCAGTATCTATCTCTGATGCAAATTCGTAGTCTTTACCGCCTACGGTTTCTGTATATTTTACTTGTGCCGTTGACTCTTCGTTTGTATTCCAGCTAATAATGGCTTGTACGGTTGATTGATCGTTGTTTAAGTTGGCATGTGTTTCAATTAGTGAGATCACTGGACCGACATGGTCATCTGCCGTTTCAAACGAGTACTCATCGGAATCATAAGTGTTGTTATTTTGGTCAGTCATTTTAATAACTACAGAGTATGTTGTATTTGGAGACAAATCGGTAAGCGCAATTGTATGCTTATTGCCAAATCCCTGTCCAAGTTTTGTTCCAAGGTCTCCTGTTCTAGTGTTTTTGTATTGAACGGCAATTGTTGAAAGTATATTGGTTTCAAAGTTAAGTTGAGCCGATGTTGGAGTAATATTAGCAATATCAAGATTAACGATACTCGGCGTTGATCTAGTTGTAAATGAATACTCATCAGAACTCAACAACGTTCCGTCGGCGGACTGCCCCTTAACTATAAAGTAATATGTGCCACCAGTTGCAAGGTTATTAATCTCTATTTGATGCGTTAACCCTACAAAGGCATCTGTCAAGATGTTGTCGTATACACCTGTTTGTGTTCCATACTCAATCTGACTATCAGTCGGGATAGAAGTTTGCCAGGCAATACTTGCGCTATTAAACGTTAGGTTCGCTACTCGCACGTTAGAAAGACCGGGCATAGATGTAGTTCTAAAGGTAGATATTGGTGAAATGATGTAGTCGTTTTGAGCATCTTGGCTTTTTACCTGGAATTCGTATGTAGTATTTGCGGCCAAACCTGCCAACTTTACTAAGTGATCGTTGGTAAATGTAGCTCCACCACCTGCAACTAAGGGTTTAGCATTCGAACCTTCAACTCTATAAACGACTGTTGAGGTAGATGGCGTGTTGGTTGACCAAATAATATCTGCACTAACCGCAGTTATATTTTGCACCACCGGAGCGCCCGACGAGATAACTGGTGGGGTTTCGCCACCGGTTCCGCCATCTGGAAGCATTTCTTCTTTTACATCTTCAGGCTGAGTGATAAATGTATCATCTGCAGTTTGCCCCATGTTCCCAGCCGAATCTAGTGCGTAAATCTTGAAATGATACGTGGTTGCAGGACTTAAGTTATGCAGTGAAATTGTATGCTCGGTTAAGAAAGTGTCTAGGTTTCCGCTTGTGTCTCCTCTATCGTAATCAGTGCTAGTGCCATATTCAATAAGCCCTCTGGCTGGTTCTGATGTAGTAAAGGTTACGTCGATACCTGTAGGGGTAACGTTAGACAGTGCAATATTACTTATCTCAGGAGCTGTTAAATCCTTATCTGTACCAGGCTCACCCGCAAGCGTTGTAAATTCATATCCTTGCGATGTTGTAGTATTCCCCGACGCATCACTTGATATTACTCGGTAGAAGTAGTGCGTTTCTGGCTCTAGTCCTGTTAGTGTAACCGAATGTCCAACAACATAATCAGACGTTGTTGTAGTCTCATTGCCATATGAATCAGTTAAACCATACTCGACCTTAGAGTTTGCACTTTCATCTGTTGACCAAACAATCCCTGCAGAGCTCACTCCAGCAATCGCATCAACGTTTGAAATTGTTGGTGCGATTGTATCCGCTCCTGTTGTGAAGTTTTGTGTATTATCGTCAATAGACTCCGCCTTATTATCAGTGGCATCGTACGAGATAACTTTAAAGTAATATGTATTGGCAGGCTCAAGGTCTGTTAACGTCACCGTGTGTGAGTACTCCATTGTTGTTACACCAACCTGCTGCGTATAAACGCCTGGTGTTGTCGAGTATGCTACAAGTGCGTTTGCCAATTTATCGGTATCCCATGAGATTACCGCAGAGTTAAGGTCTACACCATCTACACTTACGTTACTTATCACAGGTGCGCTTGGACTGCTACCACCGCTTCCACTACCCGGAGTTACTCCTGAGTCCCACTCAATAGAAGAACCTTGTTGGACACCAATGTTTTGATTGTAATTTGACACATTACCATCAAGATCGCGTGCAACAACACGATAAAAGTATTCGGTATTAACATCAAGACCTGTATCAACATAAAAGTTTTCTGCAATATCTGTAATTGTTGCTTCAAGCGTGTACGTGTCAGTACTTGGGTCAGGACCTTCGGTTGACATATACAAATCGTATGCAGCAAATCCTGGTGCTGGTTCTGTTATCTTTTGCCAAGACACAAAGACTTTATAGTCGTTACCGTAAACATAGGAAATATCCGTAGTTACCAGATCTTCTGGAACTTGCGGAGTAGATGAGCTTATCTGAGCACTTTCGTTTCCATAGATATCTCTAAACTGTATATAAACAGTCTCAATGCCATTTGAATCCGCCTCCATCACCCAGTCTTTTGTTGCAGCAAATGCAATCCACTGACCAGAGTCACTATTGGTCCCATCAAATGACAAATCTGCATTATTTGAGATCTTCATTTGCATTGCCGAATTATCGTCTGCAGCTATAGTTAGTCTATCTAGTCGAGAATCAACACCAAGTAGCAAATTTTCAGGAGCTTTTGTATCAAGTACTAAAGTTTTGTCATCATACCCAACTTGATTGGCAGCATTACCATCAACAGACACTATTCGTACCTTTGCGTCAGATTTGTAAAAGTCGGTCAGATCATCTTTTACATTCCACGTGACACTATACCCAGAACCCGTACTTAGCGTTCCCAAGTCATCACTGCCATCAATTCCATTTAAGGGCATTAACCATGTGGCAGTGCTTGCACTATGACTTGTAGGTCTAGTTTGATTCGCACCCCGTGATATACCCGTCAAAGTGTTGCCTGTACGAGAAGAGTAGGTTATCATTTCTTTATCAATCATTATTGTTCCCCCACCAGTAGGAAATTGATCTACTCCAGTTCCGCTTAGAGTAATATCGCTAGTAGAGACAGAGTCAGGGATATCAGAACTAATAGCCGCCCCAACATCGATAAAGAAATAATTAGTTAGAGTTGATTCTTCGGCATCGCTGGTGTTATAGACCATTTCGACAACTCCATTAACGCTTTGTTCTGGCACATTGGTAATTGTCACGTCAGGTGCGGTATTAATAACGTACTGTACGCGGACCTCATCAAGCTGAGGTGTATTACCGCCAACAGATGTCATAAACATCTTGTATTGGAACCACTGGTCATCGGTTGCATCTAGCTGAGCTGAATTGATACCTGTACAAGTTACTGTTGTTCCATTTTTCGAACAACCTGGTGCACTATCATCATAGTAATCGCTACTACTAGTTGGCCCTAAGAATGGTCCCCATGCTCCAGGCGATCCTCCGTTATCTGGCGCTGTCCTAATCTGAAACTGTATGTTAGTGCCTGCAGGTAAAGTAGCATCTTCGTCCCAAATGATTGCAGAGACAACGTTTGTCGGATCCTCAGTATTAAAGGCAGAACCAGTTAACTCACCATTAAAGCTGTAATGATCATAAACTATATAAACCGCCTGTAATCGTGGGGTTTCAAGGCTAGATGAAGTTGTTAGAGTTGCTTGATATTGAATGTATCTATCTCCGTCTGTCACACAGCTATTTGAACTAATATCACTAGATTGAGTCACGTTACTACACGTTGACCAATCTGGAGCCCCCACCATATTGGCGTCATTAGAGGTACGCACCTTCATTGTTATATTAGTAGAGGCGCTATTTATTTCGTCCCATGAGATTTGACCAAAGCCAATATTCTCTGTTGTGTCTAGCACTGAGGATGTGAATGTGCCAGATGCGTAGTAGTTTGCCCTAAAGGCGTACCTCCAAAAGGTATTCGTTTTACCACCATGAGTGGAGTACAAAAACAATCCAGCATTACCAGGAAAAATCATGTCTGAACCAGATTTAGGAGTTCCTGGTGAGTCGGTAAGATTTGTCCACTCGTTTCCAAGTACATAGTTAAATTTCCAAAAGGTTCGCTCGTTATTCCCTGGATAAATATAAAGATAATCGTCTAGGCCTGGATACATTAAGACCGCCCCTTCGCCTACAGGTGTATTTTCTGGAGTAGTAGCGACTACATTCCAACTGTCTGTTGCTACTTGATACTGTAAAACCCTGTTTGTGTAATTACCTTGCAGGGCATAAAAGGTTCCACCCCCAACATAGGCTAAATCGCCACCTCTGTCTATTGGATAATTAACTGAAGAGATAGTATTATCCCAAGCCGAACAAACACTTAACGGGCTACTAGAAATTTGACAACGCTTAAATCCTGTTGTCCCATTCCCCATAGTTACGTACAAATAGCCGGTAGAAGAATCAAACGCTAAAGCGCTACCATGCCCAACCTCACCAGGAGAAGTGTAGTTTGTCCATGTATCAGTTGGAATGTCATATCGCCAAAAGCCGCTACTTATACCAGCACCTACGTTTCCTTGTGTAGCATAAATCCCTGTTGGATCGACTTGATCGTCATATGCCAAATCGGCACCGTAATACACGTTCCCAGGTGCGTCTGCCATTTTGGTCCATGCCCCAAAGCCTCCGTTTGCATCGATGCTAAATCGATAAAAGTCTGGTGTGTTACCTCCTCGCAATGCGTAAATATACCCATTGCCGTCATCAACCTCGACCAAAGCTCCACCTAAATCCACGTTGACATTAGGGGGCAAAAACGCAATAGTTGACCACTTATCTGTAGATTCAGAGTAGAGCCAAAACCTTGTAGAGTATTCATTGCTTGCAGCACCTGCTTTAGATAACGTATAAACTTGTGAGTTATAAAAAATCGCACCTGCCCCATCACGTACAAGATCAGGTGTATTTCCTTTTGCTACCCACGAATCCGTAGATATTGTGTACTCATAGAAACCTTGACTACCAGACTGATTGCTATCACCAGGGATATAGTACAACTTGTCAGAGTTATCTGTTCGGACTAACGCAGAACCACTATACGGCGGTTCTGGAAGATTGCTAGGTTGACCGCCATCACTCGCATCATTCCATTTATTTGTTACGCGGTTAAACACCCAAAAGTTTGTGCTCGATATTCCACCTTGAGTTACATAGAGCAAGTTACCACTTCCTGGGGACTCGATATCGGCACCAATACCAAGTACGGCAGGCGGCGGAGCAGAAGAGCTTAGGTCTGTCCATGTCCCTGTAGAAACATCGAACTTTTCGAAATAGTTTGTGTTCCCTCCAACGACGACAAATATCTCAGTACCTACGCCTGGGTAATCCATATCTCCACCATTTCTAGTTCCCCTAGGAGGACTAGGCGCCGCGCTCCATGTGTCCGTTGCAATATCGTACTTCCAAAACGTCGTGTCAGTTCCCCGTAAAACATATAAAACGTTATCAGGGTCGTAGTAGGTCATGCTGGCACCAGATCGCAGTAACTCTGGTGGAGAGGTAAGTTGGGTCCATTGATTATCTGTTATTGAATACTTGTAAAAAAGGTCTGAAGAGTCACCAAGTATTACGTATATTTCATCACCAACTTTAACCATCTTTGAGTCTGCATTCAACTCAAACGGTTGCATTGATGGTTCGCTCCAGGTGTCGATGTCTTGCGGGTTTTGGTTGGCTAGCTGCACTTCGCCACCAGTCCCCTCACCCATTACACGCGTATGTGGAGGTGTTTCTGGACCGAAATCTCCAGCTTCAAAATCTGCCCTTTCGGTTTGTGTAAGAGTTGCAGTGTCAGGCGCTAACACTAAAGAAGTACCTGCAGAGTCGTCAATATTGGTTTGAGACGAATACCTATTCCAAGTCCCTGGGTCGTTTTGGTCGTCTGTTGCACTGCGGTACGCATTTGGGTCAGCTCCACCACTCCAATTTGTTTGAATAAAAGTGAACGTTAGAGCGTTGATGAGTGATATGCCAATTAGCAAGACCGTTAATACAGAACCACCTGCTAGAAAGAGCTTTGCTTTTTTCCCAAACTTCGGGAGCTTTTTCAAGTTAAATGGAGTCGGGGTTGTAGATGGAGTTATTTCGCCAGGTAAAAGCTTTTTTCCGTTATTCATAAACATCTTCATTTAACACACCACTTAAATGTAGTACTTATCATTTAGTATAGTTGAATTTACGCCTACACTCAAGGATTAATGGTGTTTTAAGTCAAAAATAGATGGCGCTATAGAGCCTAAAAGTGACACACAAAAGAATCGTCTCAGGAAAAACGCATACATCAACAGAATACGCGCGTGTAACAGGGAATTGAGGGTGCAACATACACGATGCGGCGATCCCATCGATTGAGACTGCCACGTTGGTTAATACCAACTCGCAGTGACAGAGAACTCAATACCACCGCGAATGTAAAAGTCAAAGCCCAAGAAACCAAACCATAAACAGAACAAACAAATTAAACTTTTTAATTACAAAACTAGCGCTTAAGACATGAATCGCATCTTAGGTGTGTTTTTCTACCGACCAGACCTGTCACTGCGAGGAACGTAGTGACGAAGCAGTCCCAAACGATAGATTACTTCGCTATCGCTCGTAATGGACGCATACTTTGTATGCTTACAGGAGAAACGTAGTTTCTCCACCAACCACTCATCATCGTGAGCCACAAAGTGACGCGGCAGTCTGACAGTTCGTCATTACGAAGGAATGAAATGACTGAAGTAATCCCAAACGATGGAGATTGCCACGCCTTCGGCTCGCAATGCCAGGAAAACCGAGACCGCTCATAATGACAAATCGGTCGATGGAGACTGCCACGAAATTTACTTGATAAATTCCGAGCAATGACGCGGGAAATCGAAAATCCTCGTAATGGCGGGGAATCGCTTATGGGATTGAGCCAACAGGCAAGCGAATTATTTGGTACGCGTGATAGTTTGGTCTGTCTACAGTCGGTAACACATAAGAAGAAACAAAAACGATATCACCCTGAACCAAGTTTTCTCGCGATATCGAATAAAAGTCATCTAAATCCCCCCACGCAACATACTTTGTATTGGATTCTAAAATCACATGACTGCTTGTGTCTTGAAAGCCACGCCGCCTAATCGTAAAACCATCATCAGTAAAGCTCTTTATCTCAGCAACAAATGAATATGGATAGTAGTCAATATTAAGATACTTCACTGTTAACTTGCCATTTTCTATCTGCTCACCAACGACAGCGTAATCAGTATGGTCTATTTGATCCCAAGAAATCGGCACAACGCTACCACCAACCTGAAACCGCTTAACCAATGTGGCTTCTGGTAAAACATAGGCACTTTGCAGACCATTCGTAGTTGACAGTTTTATCGTTCTATCGTTATCTGCCTGCATAATTTCACCCATTATTAGCCTTTCACCAATATCTTTTCTACTTGAGTTAAAAAATGCAAACGGAACAGTTTTGATATCAACTATTTTGGTAGATAAATCTCTAAATTGGAAAATTGTTAAAGTGTGCAGTCCTTCGTCTATGGGCATATCAAAGTTAAATGCCCCTTTTTCGTCTGTTAATGTAAGATAGCTCTTCCTACCATCCAGCAAAACGATTCCCTTTTTCGACGACAACCTACCTGCTACTTCTGGCTTCTGTCCGACATAAATCGCACCAGGGAGCGGTGAAAACAACTCTATACCCGGCTTATCAGATTGTTGCGGTGGGGTGATAAAAAGATCTCGTTCTGCAAGTACAGTAGGTTCGTCTTTTCTTAATAACTCTTCTAGATCCTGGCTACCATGAACCGTAAAATAATAAGCCACTCCGCCCACAATGCTTAACGTAATAACAAGCGCGACAAAAACTATAGCAATAACCCTTTTCATTTCTATTTAAGACTTAATTTAAAATACCCCATAAATCGTGTACGTAATCGTGTGGGTATATACACCTGCGCTTTGTGCCTTACCCACCTCTATTGCATAAACTACATTGGTTTGTTCTCCGCTTGTTACAGGACCAGGGTTATACGCAACTTCATAAGCGGTTGTATCAAAAGCCGCAAATGTGTCATCAGAAACAAACCGATTTACATTACCAGTTTTTAGCACTTCATCAGACGTGTGATAACCATAAGCCGAGCGAAGGATAGTAGTTGAGGGCCACGCACTAGGGGAAGCGTTGGTACCACTAACCGAGTCTATTTGATCTGACGAACTTGCCATAGCACTTTCTTGACGTACTGATACCTGATATCCAGAAACCGCATTAGTCGTAACCGTAATAGAGTTGGCTGCTTCCTGACGCGTATTAAACGGCAACTCCCCAAAAGAAACGCTTGATGACGTGGTCGTAACATCAGTTGTAATCCCCTCTAATGAAGAGCCACTAGAAATACCACCAATACTGGCTGTAATGCTCGGGCTAACTGTAGCAGCGGTTGCTTCAGGACCATATGGGCTTTCGGTAAAATCACCATGCATCGCCTTAACTTTTATCTTATATGTAGTGTCGGGAGCTAAACCTGTTATGTACTCCCCAGAAGAACCGCCCCAATTTGCATAGGTTTGATAGTCCTCGGTGCCAAGGGTGTCGCCGATCGTGTTATCGCTTTGCACATACCGCGTGGTAGCCCAATTGTCGTCTGTTATTGCAATGGCGAAAGTGGTGTCGCTCGGGTTATTACTTACATTAATTGTGAAGTGCAGTTTGTTGTACCAGCTATCAGAGTTAACAAACGTTGGAGCCGATGGAACATTTGCTTGAATTGGGTATATGTCACCAGCGTTAAGATCGTAATTGGACGAAGAACCAACACCTTCATCGCCTTCTCCTACAACACCATATAAGGAGTTGTTTGTAGAGTCACTAGTTCCGCTAGCTCCCCCTAGTTTGTACCCTTTAAGCTGGTAATTACTACTAGCAGGAAATATAAAAAGTGACAAGAATGTTAGTACGAATAAAGACCGCATATGTTTACGCCAAGAGTTAACCATATATGTATATTACAAGAACCACTAAAAAATCTAAAGCGAAGCAATAAAGTTTAAAAGACACACCACACCTAAGCTTTCATAAATACACCTAGCATTAAGCCAAATTCACAGCTACTGTGCCCTAGATAGGTAATGCATTTCTACCTACTCTAGTATAAAATAAATGTAGCCCAATGAGATTAAAATACTTATTACTATTGCCCTTACTGTTACTTTTCATGTTTCAAGCGAATGTGTTCGCGCAAGAGTCCAAACAAACCGTTTTGGTATATCCAACATCGCTCACCATAAACAGTATTAGCAACGACTCGATAGACAATGTCATAAGATACACAAACAAATTTGATATCCCAGTAAGTATCGACCTTACAATTGAGCCCATCACCGAGCCCCTAGGCAAAAACCGCGATATCATCAAAGAATGGATTAGCCTATCTGAGTCCAACTTTACGGTTGAAGCAAACTCTTTTAAAGACATAACTATAACAATTAACGTACCCCAAAAAGCGGAAGTAGGACCGTATTTTTTTAAGGTGTTAGCAGATATCAGGGCTATTAATCCACCATCATCTAGAAATACAATTTACATTGGCAATAAATTAACAACAAGCATCACGCTTCGCATCACAGGCAAACTCCTTGAGGACGCAAGCATCGAAAACATTACGGTCCCAAGCCTATTTGGAGCCAAAGACAAGATTGATCTTACAATTATTAATCGAAGCAACGTTACCATAGTCCCCAATGGAGTGGTAACCCTACGCAACACACTAAACAAACTCGATATACCTATAAAAGTCTCAGCCGAAACAATCGCCCCACAAAGTAGTAGCACTATTAGTGTTAAACTCCCCGAAGAATTGTTGTGGGGAAAGTATAATGTCGATGTTCAGTTGCAGTACGGCTTAACACACAAATCTATGGACGCATCGGCTTCGTTTTACAATCTACCAATTGGTTCAATCGCCATTTCAATGCTATCTGGCTCAATACTATTTACTATTCTGTATTTTGCAATTAGGCACCATGACAGAGTCAAACGAGCCTTATACGACTTATCACATGAAAACTAATACAAAGGAGAAACCACAACACACAACTAGCAGGTGGCGGCGCGGCCTGACAGCAGTAATTGCGATGACATTAATCTTAGTTACAGGCAGGCTAATTGTCAGAGCGGTTGAACAAGTGACAATTACCGCATGGGTGCGAGATACAATTGTTGTATTTGATGGGCACACTTTCCCACTGGCTTATGTCCAAATTAAAGACGGAACAACTGTTGTCGGAACAACTACTGCAGATGGTAATGGCGACTTCTACAAAGAAATAAAAGCTGTGTCTGGTGGAGTCCATACCTTCAATGTGACCTCAACAGACGGAGATGGAACCGAAACAGGACCTGCTAGCTATACGATCGATGTCCCACCACAAACAACCACAACAATTAGCAATATACTCGTTCCCTCTACCTTATACATTGACGAAACCTCCTTACAAATCAATGACACATTTACGCCGCGAGGTTCTGCATATAAAGGAAGCACGATAGAAATATACGCTAATGGTAGCAAAATTGGAGAAGCGACAACAAGCTCAAATGGAACATGGAGTAAGAATCTAACAGCAAACTTTGGGGCGGGTACGTTTACTATTACCGTAATCGTTGTTAATGGAGGTAACCAAAGCGAGCCATCAAAGGGCATTAATATTAATGTAGCAACCGCACCAACTCCAACCCCAACAGTTACACCAACACCCAAACCTACTAGTACTCCAACACCTACCCCCAAAACTACAACAACACCACAACCAACACCTACCCCAAAACCAACAGCAACACCAACGCCCACACCTAAATCATGTAGGAGGTCTGACCTTAACTGTGACACCAAGGTTAATTTAGTTGACTTTAGTATTTTGCTGTATCACTGGGGTACAAATCATGCAGTAGCTGACATCAACAAAGATGGTAATGTAAATCTAACTGACTTTAGTATTATGTTGTACGATTGGACAGGCTAAATGCCCTGTTTGCTACGCAAAGTAGACTAGACATACGTGTCAAATGTTAATAGAATAAAAGGAGTATATATGAACTTAAAGAAAAGCATACTGCCCATTTTTTTAGGAGGTTTATTGGTTCTTGGAAATCTATCCTTATCCAATAAAGCTTATGCTGCGTCAGCAACACTTTACCCTATCGCTTCGACTAGAAGTGTGTATAAAGGGAATACTTTTATAGTTACCATCAAGGTAAACGCCAATGGCAATCCCACTAACGCCTATCAAGTAACAGTTAAATACCCCACCAGCAAGGTACAAGCAATTGGCATTAGTGGGAGCAGACTGCCAACCGCCCTACCTGTTCACGCGCCTAGTTATAGCAATAGTAGTGGGACAGCGAGTTTCGAATCTGGAGTTATAACACCATACACAGGCTCAAGTGGGACATTAGGTTCTATTACATTTAGAGCTGTAAATACTGGCACCGCAACAATTAGTATCAGTACACCAGCGCAAGTCCTTATCGCAGACGGGAACGGCACAAACGTATTAGGATCAAGAGGAAGCGTTGCAATTAATATCACAGAACCACCTCGTGGCGGTCCAAAAATCTCTTCTGAAACTCACCCAGACCAAGAGGCTTGGTATAAAGAAAATACCGTCAAATTCTCGTGGGCTAAGACTGGAGAAGATCTGGGTTACAGTGTTGTATTCGACCAAAAGGCAGATACAGTTCCGGGTCAAGTTCAAACAACAACAGATAACTCGATAACTAAAAAAGATGTCGCAGATGGTGTTTGGTACCTTCATGTACGCACTAGACTTGCATCTACATGGAGTGTAACAAGTCACTACAAAGTCAAAATCGATACAACCCCGCCAGAGGATTTCGAAATCACAGTAGATCCTGAAGGAGTTTCTGACATTCCAGATCCAACAATACATTTTTCTACAACGGACAACGGCGCAGGAATAGACTATTACGAGGTAAGTATCGACGATGGTAAATTCAAAAAAGCTAAAAGCCCACTCAAATTAGAGCCACTTACATCAGGTACGCATGTTGCCACCGTTAAAGCCGTTGACAAAGCCGGCAATGAAACCTTTGCAAAAACTCAGATTAAAATAAAAGAAATTAAACCACCAAGTATAAAGTTATCAACCACCGAAATACTCTTTGGCGAGGAGGTAACCGTATCAGGCAGTACCATACCTAACGCGCAAGTACACCTATTTATAGACTCCACCGACAATCCATTAGATGAAATAGTAAGCGATGGCAGCGGTAACTATACCTACACAATTGGTGCATTTAAACTTGTTCCGTGGGAACACAAGATATTAGTTTCTGTAACAGAAAAAGAAACTAATTTAAGCAGTATACCTGCAGAAAGTGAGCCTATTACTATTATCATGTCGGCAATACGTTTGGCAGGGTACACTATTCCATGGTGGATGATAGTTGTTGGTATTGGGGTTGTAGCTGCACTACTTTTGGCATTAGTGCTGTGGATAATTCTCGCGCTCACTAGACATCGCCACAAAATGTTAAAAAAGATAGACAGTACCCAAGAGAAACTAGAACAAGATATCAAGCAGCTCGAGCAAGAGGTGCAAACTCAAGTTAGCGACCTAACAGCAGCGCAAAAACTCCAACAAGAATTAGAAAAAGAGGTTCAAAACATTGGTTCTGCAATGGATGAAATGCGACGACTAGAACATGGTAAAAAGGATAGTAAGAAAAAAGACAAAAAGAGTGATGATGACAGCAAGAAAGATAACGGAACAGGTTCTGCCCCAGCGGCACCAACTCCCCCACCCACTACACCCCCAACACCTTCTACACCTGCAGCATCACCGGTAACTCCTGAAACAACTGGTGCTATGCCAACAAGCGGAGTCGCTCCAATTAACATACAAGCGCCACAGCCACAGCCACAGCCACAGCCACAGCCACAGCCACAGCCAAGTATGACGCCAGCTCCTCCCAAAAAGCAAGCAGCAAAAATAAAGCCAATCCAAGAGACAACAAATAGTTCTACAACACCAACGGCACAACCAACCAATGTACCAAAGGTAGCACCTAAAACGCCTACTACACCTACTGTTGAACAGACTTCTCCAACCCAAGCAGCCATACAACAACAGTCTAGCGCAGCTAACAAACAGAAAGTTAAACCAGTAACTCAAGCATCCCCAACTACCCCATCCATACAAACACCACCGAGAACGCAAAATACTAATCCAACAGTTGCACCTACTGCTAAGACCGTACCTACACCCCAAACAGAGACACCACCAACCTCCCAAGCTCCACAACAAGTAACTCCACCAGTAAACAATCCAACCCCAGTACCCGAAACTCAAAATGTTCCAATCACTACAACTCAACAACCAATAACAAAAGCTACACCTCAACAATCTTTAGCTCAAACCCCAACCCCTACCCCACCGCCAGTAGCCACTCCACTTAAGGCGGCAACGCCACAAACGCCACTTCCTACACCACCAGCAACACCTGCACAAGCCGTTCATTCGGCTCTTAATGCTATGGCTCCAGATCCAGTTCCGCCTACTGCACCAACGCAGCATGCAAAGACACCAGCTCCTCAAACGCCGAGTACGGCACCTACAACACCTCAGGCAAGTGCAGCTTCCAAGGAGCAACCTGTACCAACACCGCTAGATCCAGATTCAAGCGACGACTCTCCTCCAATACTGCCAAGGTAGAAAGAGGTTCAGGGGTTGAAGAGTTAGAGTGTTAGCCCTTTCGCCGCCATTACGAGAGCCTTCGGTCTCACGCGTCATTGTTCAGAATCTATCAAGTAAATTCCGTGGCAATCTAATATGCTGGAGCCTGCCGCAGTAAATCACTGCGTGATTACTTCGCAGTGACGAACTGTCAGACTGCCGCGTCACTACGTTCCTCGCAGTGACGGGTGCTAAGTACGCGAAGCATATGTCCATTGCAAGCGGTCTTGGTTTTCCCGTCATTGCGAGCGATAGCGAAGTAATCTTCTTTTGGGACTGCTTCGCCGCTAGGCTTCTCGCAGTGACAGGTCTGGTCGGTAGAAAAACACACCTAAGATGCGATTCATGTCTTAAGCGCTAGTCTTGTAATTAAAAAGTTTAATTTGTTTGTTATGTTTATGATTTGATTGTTTGGACTTTGACTTTCGTCATTGCGAGCCAAAGGCGTGGCAATCTCCATCGTTTGGGATTACCGCGTCACTTTGTGGCTCACGATTGTAAAAGTCAAGTCATCACACCGATTTTCTCCTCGTAATAACGAATGGATTATTTAAAATCCTATGGAGCAGGGGTCACTACATCTGGATTTACTGGTTCCTCAGGTGGAAGAGTTGGTAACGGAGTTGTTTTGGCATCAGTCCCTTCCTTATCGGACTGTGTCCCCTTATCTTCACTATTCCCTTGAAGTTTTGTAATTAGATCTTGAACTTGCTTCCTATTATCCTTATCACTCTCAGGGAGCAAGTTTAGAATAGTCTTAAGCTCATTAACCGCTAACTCTTTCGAGTCCGCAAGCATATAAACGTTAGCCAAACCGTAATGAGCATTTATTAAATCAGGCTTTAAGTTAACTGCAGTTCTATATGCTACTTGTGCTTGTGCTAAATAGTTTTGTACAAGTTTTTGCTTAGTTGCCTTAGGATCTTTTGCGTCTTTTATTTCAGTTGCATTAACTTGATCTACATTCGATGCTAGATAATAAAACAAATCACCAATATTTATTGAAATCAACGGATTAGTAGGGGCAAGCCTTCCAGCTACAGAGTAAGAGTCCAAAGCTAAGTTTTGCGCATTATTGTAACTGCCAATTAATCGTCGATACAAATTACCGCGTGCTTGCCAGTTTGTCGCGCTTGCAGGATTTATGATCTCAGTTGCCACACCAACTTCTCTAATGGACTGGTTTATCAAAGCAGAGATATTAGAACGTGTCTTATCGTCAATATTATCTTTATTCTGAGCGGCAATGGCTTCTGCTAGCGAGATGTTCGTGTTTGCGTAGCCAATTCGATATGCATCGCGACGAGGGTTTAATCGAATGGCTTTTTGTTGCAGGTCGTATATCGTTCCGCCTGACTCTTTCGTGTTAATTGCCTTTATAGATGCAGCGTATGCAAGATTGCTGCGAAAATCTTGGATTGTAAAAAGCAAAACTATTATGCCAATAAGTAAAACTGGAATACCAACAACAATTGGCATATAAGAAAAACCTTTGGGATTAGACAAAAACTCTTTTGGATTTTTCATAAAGCTTTTCCTTACTGCTTTAATATCCAAAACCACGTCTTCAGCAATATCTCCACGCCAATGTTTTTCAATTAACAACCATATAGCCAGCAAAATGAAAAGCACTCCCGTGGTTGTAACAGTGGAGGATGTAAATATGTAAGCAACGAGTATCGCTATAACCGACAAAACGACAGGATAAAGTAAATATCCAACTAGTGCATTTTCTTTATTCAACTCTTTACTATCCCGCAATTTGTGCGCCTCTTTAAGGGAAGTAAACGACATACGTAACAACCTATACACTACCAACAAAAGTACAACAAACCCTACAACACCTGTAATGGTTAACCAAGTTAAATACTCACTACCTGCTTGATTGAAAACCGTATTCCAGTAATTCGTCGCGTTAATAGACAGCGGCTTGTACAAATTGTAAGCAGCAGAATATACACTTGGTCCAACGCCCCACCACGCGTGATCGCCTAATGTAGCGGTCGCAATTTTCCACGAACTACTGAAGCTAAGCTGTGCTATCTGAGGATTGTTACTATTAACCCCTGGTACAAAAACTAATAGCCATAGTATTAAGGATGCAGTTATAGTTAATGCAGTTAGTAAAGTTGCAACTGCCTGCAAAGCAACGAACACCTTTTCCCCTTACCGTTTTTGTATTCTTTGTAAAAGAAATAAGTTGCAAAAAGACCTATGAACATAGCACTAAGCATTAGTAGTATCACTGATTGTGTGTTCCCTGCCGGTGAAAACCCATTAACTTGTAAAACTTTAAGCATTGAATATTTAGATGCCAAGTCGTTATTATCAAAAACATTGAAGTAAACCACTATATTTACCACCGCTACGATAAAAGAGCTCGCAAAAAACGCCAATCCTAGTCTTTTTATCTTATCCCACCCGGATATATTAGTTACCATCGCATACAGAATCACTATAAATGCAAGGAATTCAAATAAGGTAATGTGCCAACTATTAAACGCCCCAAAAACAGAAGTAAAGGGAGACACAGAATAGTACGTCGCAGCTGCAAGCGCGATTATTAGCAAAATAAAAGGCACATCAAGTTTTGTTCTAGAAATCATAAGACGGTTAGTCACAAATGCCTTAAGAACCCATAAGAAAAGCAGGATCATGGAAGTTACTAATGCCAGAATCAATTTATTGTACGAGACAAACTCCGTGGTAACGGTCAAAAACGTTAGCGGAAATAAAAATATAAATGCTAGTGATACGTAAAATATTAAGCTATCTAGTGCCTTTGTGAGCAAACCCTTACGTTTCTTCATGTATTTAGTAACTATATTATGTAAACCCCTTAAAATCAATTAGCGACTTGCGCTACATAGCGCCTAATTTGACTTTCAGGTTCAACATCTGTCCATCCCGCCATACAACAAGAGTTACACTATCCCCCACTCTATAGTTTTTTAACGCAGAGGATATTGATGTGTTTTGAGAGAGCTCGGTATCACCAATTTTAACAATGACATCATTTACGCGAATACCTGCCTCACTTGCAGAGGTATTTGGCAGCACTTCACGCACCAATGCTCCCTCTGGCATATCAGAAGCTTGTGCTAGATCAGGAGTTAACATAACGTAACTTACACCCAAAAAGGGTTTTCTTCTATCCACCCCTAACTTTACGTCAGAGATTAACTCCTTAGCTTTATTAACAGGAATTGAGAACCCAATATTTTCAGAGTTAACACCCACCGCTACATTTATACCAATCACTTGACCTTCAATATCAAGTAATGGACCACCGGAATTGCCTGGATTTAGGGCTGCATCGGTTTGTAAAACCCCGTTTATCTCTTCAACATAAGAGCTATATGCAGCTGAAGTTTCAATTCCTCTTCCTTTTCCTGATATAACCCCCTTGGTTACAGTATTACTAAATCTCCCCAAGGCATTACCAATTGCTATAACAGTTTGCCCTACTTTCACGGTATCAGAGTCTCCTAAGATTAAGGGCTTTAAATCGCCTGGGTTAATGGTTAGAATAGCTAAGTCGTTTAGCGGGTCACGGTAAATCTTTAAAACTTCATAGCGTTTTTCTTTATTATCAACAACAACATATTCAGCGTTCAGGTCGCTGACCACATGTTTGTTGGTGATTATCATTGAATCGCCCACATAAAATCCTGTACCAATAGACGCCTCAACAGTATGAGGACCTGTAAAAAAGCCCATCGATACGGATCTTTCAACAACGGAAACTACCGAAGGTGACGACACTTCAACTACTGCTACGGTCGCTGATTGTTCATCAATAACTTTAACTGGTTGATTGATAACAGTACCTTTTTGGTTATCATCAGTGTTCAACGAGCTAGATTTACTGTACGCAAGTTGTTTATATACACCAACGGATAATATCGATACGGTAACAAGCGATAGCAAAAAGAAGATAATAAGAATAATAGCTTTTAGTTTTTGAGAATATACTCGCTGCTGTTGTTGAAAACGCCCCTTAGTCGTATCGAGTTGGGCACTATTATTTACATATTCCATTACTTAGTCAGTAGCTCAACTGCCTTATTTAGCTGCGCATCTTCGTCGGATTTGCCAAATGGACCAGTCTCAACTTTTGTTTCGATATTGTAGTCGGGAGTTAACCCTTCACCATGAATATTCTTACCATTTGGAAGTAACCACTTTGCGGTTGTAATATGAATTGCTGCCCCACCCGACAAGTCAATTGCTTCTTGAACAGTCCCTTTACCAAAAGATTTAACTCCAACCAGCTTCCCCCTGTCTCTACTTTGGATTGCTCCAGCCAAAATCTCAGATGCACTTGCAGATCCTTCGTTAATTAAAACAACAACAGGAACATCACAAAGTCTGCACTTATGATCTACATCAAATTCAACAAGGTCACGATTAGTTTGTCGCTTTACAACAACCCCATCTTTGAAAAACTCCGACGCTAAGTAAATTGCACTATTTAACAATCCACCAGGGTTATTGCGAACATCAAGAACCACACCCTTAACATTTTTCATGACCATCTCATTTACCGCCTTGTCCCACTCCGAATTGGTGTCTGAACCAAACCGTAGTACTCGTACATGTGCTATTCCATTATCAAGCCAAGTTACACGAACCGCCGGAATTTGTATTTTTGCTCTTTTGATTTCTACGTCTAGTGTCTTATCCCCGCGCAAAAGTGTAAGAGTTACAGTTGTACCAGCTTCCCCTCGAATCATAGATACTGCTTTTGGTATGCTCCAATCAACTGTGGACTCACCGTCAACGGCCACAATTAAGTCACCTGCTTGCACCCCTGCTTTTTCGGCAGGTGAGCCTTCAAGCGGAGCAATTATTGCAAGCCTCTCATCTTTAAACCCAAGCTGCGCACCAATACCTTCATACAAACCTTCCAAACCATCTTTAAACCCGCTATTCTCCTCACTCGTAAAATACGACGTATATGGATCGCCAACCGCATCGACCATGCCTTTTATTGCGCCTTCAACTAATTTCTCAGGGGAGACATCTGCAATATAAATCGAATCCTGGCTCATTAAATCCAAGACGTACCAGAATGGTGCCATGTCTAGCTTTATTTGGCCATCAGGCTGCTGTTTGTCTTGGACCTCATAAACTACCCGCTTGTTATCATTTAGAAAATCCGAAGTTGTAACAGCATCTTTATTAGGGAAAAAGTACCCTACGATGAACGCAATCGATGCCACGATCAACGTTATCGCTAGTGTAGAGCCACTCTTTTTAGGACGCGGTTGTGGTTTGTAATCTGCGTAGTTTTCTACCATGCTCGAAACAGTATAGCATTGTTATTACCCTTAAATGAATTGTATTATTTCAAGCTGCGTCGGTTTATATTGCACTTGTCGACTATTTACCTCAACTAGCACTAATCCATCATCTCCAATGGTTTTGACTCGCCCATATTCGTTTGCTTCTTCACCTACAACAACACGAACCACATCGCCCTCTTTTAGCACAGTAAACTTTCTAATCTGCCCATAATCCAAAGAGTGATACTTATCGTCAAATGTCTTGTTTGCGTCCGAGGGAAGCGGTATCACTACCGAGCCATCTCCGCTAGAAAAGAACACATGCCTATGTTCTGATTCCTTAAGCAATTGATAAATTGGCTGATATATTTGTCCACCGCCAATACCTTCCGTAACGAGCACAGAAAGGCCAATATCTTCTAAACGCCCTCTACTTCCTCGTAACCTAAGATAATCCTGATAGTCGATACCTCCTGTAATTATTGCCTTTGCCCCAAATGAGAGAGCTTTGTACAAAACGTCAAGAGACGCCTTAGTCCCACCAAAAAGAATCTTGCCAGCGCACTTTTCAGAGAGTTGATCCGTTTGTAATGGGATATCTGGATATCCTACCTCCATCAGTCCGCCTTCCCTTCCTACCCCAAATGTAATTGCTCCAAAGATTAAATTTGCATGTGTTTCAACTTTAACTTCTTTTCCTGGAATAATATCTGAAATTCTTCCAAACACCCCAGAGACCATTTTCTCTTCTGTCGGTAAGTATTGAATAGTTAATCGCGCAGTATTCTTGTCGTAGTCAACTAATACCCCACTTAGAGGACTTCTAAAAACCTTTTCGCGCAGTCCAATCATCTCTTTTTTACGAGCCAAAATGTCCCCCTGGTAAACCCTACTGCCTATTGTCCGTTCTAAAAGGTTTGCTGCTTTTTCTGGCGTAGTATTAAGCATTTTGGCTAAGTTAAAAGTTCTATAACCCGACTTTCTCCAAACGGAAGAAATTATAGTTTCAGGACGAACCATTTCATTAACTTTTACAAACACCTGACTGTCTTGTTCTAATGGACGAACGAACTGATGCTGTATGCCCTTACCTAGTACTATGCGGCTGTATGTAATTACTTTTTTACTCACGATAATGCCTCCTTCCAATGACGATAGTATTTTTTGTATAGTTTCGTATCACTAATATCAGGCATAACTTGGCCACGAAGATCAACAATAAGTCCTAGCTCCCCACCACTAATACCATCCAATCCTTCGTATCCAGGAATGTCAATGTTTTGTTTTACGTTTAGAGATATTGAGCCTTTAACGTCTTTATCTAGGGGCAATCTAACTATCTCTCCAGACTTTAGCTCTACAATAGGATCTTCGCTTAATCCAACATCTACAATCATCGCACCTAAATTCTCACCCCATTTATATCCGTGGGTTGGCACAATAACGGAACCTAATGCAACAACACCAATTTCATCTAGCTCAACTTTTTTAGTAGAGGTACTATACCCCACAGGACATAGCAATGAATTAGTATCAAGGTAAATTTCCCAAATGCCCTCTAGCTCTAACCCATCTATTACAGCAAGCACGAGTTCGCCATAATCTTCAACCTCTCTTGCCATATCCCCAGAGATAAGCACCCGATGTGCACCTTTAGAAAAGCCCTTTGCTCCACCACCAAACACTTCACGTCCTGGATGCACTTCTTGCAGTATAATCCGTAACACTGCAAGCATCACCTTGTCGTATTCGGCTCCTCTCATTTGCAAACCAGGATACTGCCGTCTTAATCCTAAGTAATTAATCAAGTCGTTCACATCATCCTCGCGATGAACGACCTTCAGCCAGTTCACTAAAAAGTCCAACGCGCTTATGGTAAGAGTTGTATCCAGAGATTGAGTAATTCCGACGCTATACTTCTTAAGATTAAAGATGCGACCATATGAGTTTGCCCCTACAATAGTGTGATCGCCCTCAATACTTACACCAATCGTCAATCCTTCTGGAAAGAGCCACTTTAAACCACTCTTAAACCATTCCGACCTGTCTCGTACAACCTCAACAGAATCGTATTGCCCTTTAAATTTATACTTGATAGCATCAACTAGTTGTTTTAAATCTACAGTTCGTTGAATGCGCCAAGTGTCGATAAGATTTATTCTTTCATCCTCAACCAGAAGTAAAAAACCGGTAACATATGTCAGGTTCGCATCAATTACAAGGACTTTTTCGTCTATTTTCATAGGCAGTATGAACTAATGCAATTGTAACATTATGGGAGTAAAAGGAAGATGTGTTACAAACACTTAGCGAATCAAGGCCATCAACCGAGCAATTTTAATAGCTTTAGCTAATTTCCGTTGGTGTTTTGCACAAGTACCAGAGATTCTGCGATTTAGTATCTTTCCCCTAGGAGATAAAAAACTTTTGATAATCTCTACTTCTTTGTAATCTGGTTCTATATTATTTTCACAAAACCAACAAGAGTTATTTGCGTTTCGTGAACGCTTAGTGTTAATAATTTTGTTTTTTGTAGTTTTTGTAGCTGCCATAAATAACTTCTCTCGCTATAAACTCCAAGATTATACCAGACCATTACACTCTAAAGCCTTAGAATGGAATGTCGTTGTCTTGGATATCACTACCTTCTGTTGATGGAACTTCCTCTACAACAGATTGTGCATTCGGCTTGCTTGTATATTCTGCACCCGAATCGTCTCTCTTGTTTGACAAGATAATCATCTCATTTGCGACAATTTCCGTGCGGTACATTTTTTTACCAGTCTGTTCGTCTTCCCAATCTCTTGTTTGTAAACGCCCCTCAAGATATACTTTATCGCCTTTTTTAAGAAGTTTGTCACAGAGTTCTGCTAGCTTTGCCCAAGCAACAATATTGTGAAATTCTACATCTTCTACGGCTTCACTGCTATTTGAAGGAGTATACGAGCGGTTTGTTGCAACACCAAAGGACACAACAGCAGTACCGTTGGATGTATATCGTAACTCTGGGTCTCTTGTTAGATTCCCTATCAACATTACTTTATTAAGTGATCTAGCTGCCATATTATTTATGTCACCCCCTAGGTGATACGATAATGAACCTTAGCACCTCATCGAGCATATTTAGCTCTTTATTTATTGTTGCCAAAACGGATTTGTCTTCTACGTTGAATTTAACTAGAAGGTATCTACCCTGCATCTTATGCTTAATTGGGTATGCCAAAGTCTTAAGCCCCCACATATCTTCACTTTCAACTTTCACACCATTTTCATCTAAGACTGCCAAGAATCGCTTTTTGGCACTATCCTTTTTGTCTGGATCCAAAATCACTAACAGTTCGTAAAGGTTTTCCTTGTTCTTTTTATCCTTTTTCATAGTATCGAGCGGATTATAACACGAACTCTAATGTGTACCAACAGCTATTAAAAACCACTAACTGCAAGCCTCCATTAGTAAACCCCGCAGCAGTCTAGAACCTTTATGATTGTATTCCCCTGTTCTAGGTGCTCCCAGCAACACAACCATCTCTTTATCATGTGTACTAAGTACTAAGTTTATATTTAAGGCTTTAAGCAACAGCAATAGACTGGAGTCTTCTGTAAAATTTTCTACGTTGAGAACATCTGTTCCTATACCGTTTATCAATCTGTTTAGGTTATTTTCATCCTCAAGAAGTTTTTTGTCTCCCTCATTAAACCCCTCATATAAAGACAGCATTTCGTCTTCTTCCTTAAAGGCTAAAACTGCAATCTTACTAGGCCCGAACAATCTATTAATGTAGTTTAGAAACAAACCTAATCTATCTTCTGTATCCTGCACCTTAGCTATCTCAGATTTAAAAATCTCTAGTAATTCTTCTTCATCGAAAGAAATCTTACCAGTCCATATGTTTATTTGCTTGCGCCAGTAATTTTCAGTAAACGCTAAGAGCAAGGCAAAAAACAGTGCAACAAACAAATTAATTATCATTACAGGTAAACTAAAGATCGAGCCTAGTAAACGACTCTCCAGCAAGGCTATTACGTATGCAGAAACCAAGCCGAAAAGAGATACCCCTAGCCAAAAAACAGTACGCCCAAGCCAAACTCTAATGCCAAACAATCGGTGCCGCAGTATGCCATAACCCGTAATCCCAACAAAGGCAATCACTCCAAGGTCGCCAATACGAGTAATCAGCATTTTGGCACTAACACCAACTTCTAGAATCTCACTAGTTATAAGCAAGCGCTCCAATAAAAGGAATACAATTGTCGTCGAAACAATTGAAATACTCCCTGCCAGAATATATTTTGATCTCATTCGTTCAACTGCCTGTGTAGTTTTATGCCTTTTTAGAAGCAACGACAATGCTATGGATATTTCAGTAATAATAAAGACTACAAAAAGGTAATCAAGTAAACCAGAAGAAAAATCAACGCCGTAGTCATAAACATGTACTCTCTTGATGATTTGGTTGCTAAAGAGAGCCAGAATAGCAAACAATGCTGTAGTAATCCCTAATACCGCAGTATAGATTGTTGAAAAGTTATGTGACTTCATCGTTAAAGATTGGGCAAATAGAAAGTACAAAAAGGCAGCAAGCAAACCAAATACAAAGTCTGCTTTAATTAAGTAGCTTTGCTCTAACTGCCCAAAAGGGAAGTCAGACAAAAGGCTTGATATCTCATAAGCCGTTAAGGCTACGATACTAAGAGAGAAGAATCTATACGCCTTATCTTTCCAAGAAACAACTGCAACAAGCCCAGCTACACCCAAATTAAACAGCACCAGGAACACAATAATTAACAGGTTGTATGTTAGATAAGGATTCATCCCAACTATATACTAGCCTATATATACCACTTTTTACTAAATTTGGCGAGCGCTAGTAGCTTAGTGACGAAATTAGCAGGAAACGAAAAAGACAAACAAAATTATTTCTCTGCCTTTTTCGTGGTTTTTGAAGGCTTCTTAGCAGACTTTTTCTCTTTAGCCGCTGACTTTACCGACGTCTTCTCCTCACCTTTGTTAAGCTTTTTCAAATAATCGATAACATCTTGAATTTTAGGATCATCTCCAAGCTCACCTTCTAACTCCTTTGCGATTTCAGAGATGATAAACCTTGCACGCACGACCTTTTCTGCCTCCACTTTAGTTTCAGTCCGAACATCTTCCCAGCTTTTATTTTGCATCTTTAGATAATCCTCATAATTTATGCCAAGTTTCTGAACGGTTTCAGCTTGCCTGTAAATCATTTGATCCGCTTCGCCTTCAATTAGTTCATCAGCTATTTCAAATTTGATCCTATTAACCAAGGCTTCAATCATCTTATCTTCCAGTTCACGTTCTAATTGCTCAGGTGTTTTTTGAACCTTTTCTTCTTGTTTTTCCTGAGACTTTTCATCATCGTTCTTTCCCTTTTTCGTCTTCGTCTTTTTAGCTTCTTTCTTAGGCTCTTCAAGCTTCACCTTTTTAACTACGTCTTTCCACTTGCCAAGGTCTATCTCCGGCATCACAAATGTAGTAATCTCAATCTCTACCCCATTCTTAGTAATATCAGGCCACAACACCTTAGTTGCCTCCTCCTGGGTTTTAACATCTTTAAGAGAGGGAATATTTACAGAAGGACGACTAATCGGCACAATTTTATGTTCGTTTAGCGCTTGAATATATGCATCTTCCGACACGTGTGAAAGGATTTCCTCAACCAACTTATCAGTCTTAACTAGCTCCTCAACAATATGAGTAGGAGCCTTGCCTTTTCTAAAGCCTGGAGCGGTAATATGCTCCCCTAAATGAGACAATGCATGTTTTTTAGCGTGTAATACATCGTCCTTACTCGCCTTAGCCTTTATTACAACCTTACCGTTTTTGTTTTTATCAACCGTAATTTGCATCCCATGCATTATAGCCTATTTCCCAAAGAATACAATCAACTTGCAGCCAAGCGTACTCGTTATACAATTTATCCATGGGTTCCTATTTTAAGGAAAACAAAACGAGAATAATTAGCGAACTCTCACAGTGGCTTAGCATTCCAACAATCTCAGCCTTGCCTGAATTTAAACCAGAGATAAAACGGGGAACACAATGGCTTAGTGAGCATTTAGAAGGCATTGGTCTAAATAATGTAGAGATTATTCCAACAGAACAGGATGCACCTCCAATAGTTTACGCAGATTGGCTAGAAGCAGGAAGTGATAAACCCACAGTTTTAATTTATGGGCATTATGACGTACAACCAGCAGATCCAATTGATGAATGGGTATCTGCCCCATTTGATCCACAAGTTCGCGACGATAAAATATATGCTCGGGGTGCTAATGATAACAAGGGGCAGCACTTTATTATCCTAAAAGCAATAGAGGCATTGTTATCTGAAGATAAAGGCAAGTTGCCTAATATCAAGTTGTTTTTAGAGGGAGAAGAGGAAGTTGGCGGCACTCACCTTGAAGAATTTATAAAGGAAAATTCCAAAAAGTTGTCCGCTGACATCTGCCTTATTGCAGACACCCCGATGCTTGGACCAGATCAACCGTCAATAATCACAGGGCTTCGAGGTCTTGTTTATATGGAGCTTATAGTCAACTCTGCCAAAACAGATATGCACTCAGGCCATTATGGCGGCAACGTTCATAATCCAATTCAAGTGCTTAGCTGGATACTTAGCAAATTAAAAGACGAAAACGGAAAAGTCCTTATCCCCTATTTTTATGATGACGTAAAAGAATGGAGTCCGAAGGAGCGAGCAAAAATCAACGAAGTCACTATGAGCGAAGGAGAAATTATTGAACACACAGGTGTTAGAGTTCTTTTTGGCGAAGAGGAGTATTCACCAATTGAGCGGTTTGGAATTAGGCCAACACTTGATATTAATGGAATATGGGGTGGCTTTAGCGGCGAAGGACCTAAAACTGTAATTCCTAAAACCGCTGGTGCAAAGGTAAGTATAAGAATGGTTGCGCACCAAGATCCTGAAAAAATCGAGCAGAGCTTTAAAGACTACGTAACATCTATTACTCCAAAAGGCGTTGATATTAAGTTTAAGACGTACTCAAAAGAACCTGCAATAATCATTGATCCTTCTAATAAGTACTTCCAAACCGCAGTAGAAGCACTAAAAGATGTGTTTGGAAAGGAACCTAAATTTGTAATGGAAGGTGGCTCCATACCAGTTGGCGGTCACATTAAAAAGTACTTAGATATTGACACCATTTACATGGGATTTGGCTTACCCGACGACAATCTTCATGCTCCAAATGAAAAATTTAATCTAGGGATGTTAGACAAAGGGATTGAAACAACTATAAAGTTTTTAAAGGAACTTACTTAGTAAAACGCCAAACTTTAAGCAAGTGATATACTAATAAAACATGTTAATTGATCAAATAAACAGTGACTTAAAACAAGCAATGCGCGACAAAGACTCCAAAAAGCTTGGAGTTCTTAGAATGTTCCTCTCAGCCCTCCAGTATGAAGCTTTAAACAACAATGAAAAGAAGAATGAAGCAACAGATGAAACCGTAATCAAAGTTTTGCAAAGAGAGATTAAAAAGCGAAAAGAATCAATAAAGTTATATGAACAAGGCGGAAGACCAGAGCTTGCCGATGCAGAACAGTATGAAATAGATATCCTCAAAAATTACCTACCAGAACAGTTATCTGAAGAAGAGCTAAAAAAGATTGTTCAAGAAGCAATAAACACAACTGGCGCTCAATCAATTAAAGACATGGGCAATGTTATGAAAGAGGTTATGGGTAAAGTTCAAGGCAAAACAGACGGTCAAACCGTTAGCAAAATCGTTAAAGAATTACTGCAATAAAAAGCCCCACTGCGTCATCTCTGACACAGCGAGGCTCTTAGTTTCATCCAATCCAAGACTTAACCCCCAGATAAGCCGCAATTAACAATACACCGACTGCTATACCACAGTGGATCAGCAGCATCTCCCCGCTCCCCTCCTTAACCAGAGCGTAGAAGTAATAAAGCCACCAAAGGGTAGCGCCCCCAACCAAAGCCCAGGGCAAGCTGATTCCAAAAACCCAAACAGTCGTCCCCCAAATAATCCAAATGGTTAACATCACCCACCACTTAGATTCAGCCGCGTAAGGCATTTTTAACCTCCTTTATAAAAAGTGAATGTATGAAAGAAAAACAGCCAGACCATAGCTGCTCCAATAATAGTTATGAGAATAAATCTACGCCGGCTACCTGTTGACTGAGCCAGGTAAAATGTCAGCCCAATCGACGCAGCAACTCTGTGGTCAACCAACACTCCACCAACCACAGCGACGAGCACTACCCAGACTATCGCCCATCCAAGGTGAAAGTCTGGGAAGAATTGTTTTAACCAAAACATGAGGTTCTCCTTATATGAGGTGAGAGAAGAGTAAAGGTTCTAGACAGTTATCCAAGATTATACGATAAATTCCGTGTGTACGCTAACAACAAAGCGATATCCCACCTCTCCAACCCTTAAACTCTCAAAGCTAGTGGAGAAGTGAAGCTTCTCCTGTAAGCACGCAAAGCGTGCGTCCAACGTTCTCCTCCTACATCGCTCGTAGCCTTGCAATCCTATCATCAAGCGGTGGGTGGGTTGAAAAAAGATTTGCTATTTTCTCGCCGTGTTTATTTTTTAGCGGATTAGCAATATAAAGGTGAGCAATTGCGGTATTTGCCTTTTTCATCGGCGCGTTGTCTGCTTTTATTTTTTCTAAAGCCCTTGCCAAACCTTCAGGATAACGAGTCAAAAGTGCAGCGCTTGCATCAGCCAAATACTCACGTTGACGCGACAAGGCAAACTTTAATATTTGCGCCATTGTCGGGGCAAGTATTGCTCCTAGTAACGCAAGAAGTAACATTATTCCTCTACCCTCACTATTGCGGCTTCGCTTACCCGACCATAATGACCGGACAAAAAGCTCACTAATTAAGGCAATTACCCCAACAAGAACAACAGCAATTGTCATTGTGCGAATATCATAATTTTTAATATGGCTCATCTCGTGAGCAATTACTCCTTCCAGTTCTAAGTCTTCTAATTTATCAAGTGCCCCTTGTGTAACTGCAATTGCACTATGCTTAGGGTCTCGCCCTGTAGCAAACGCATTAATTGATGGGTCATCTATTGAATAAACCTTTGGCATAGGAACAATTCCTGCCCCAATTGCTAGATTCTCAACTGTCCTGAAAAGTCGCGGATTATCTTTCTTAGTGATTTCTCTTGCCCCTGCCATAGACAAAGCAACACTGCTACCGAAAAAGTAACTGAAACCGGAGCTAAACAATGCTCCCACGATAGCAACTGGAACTAGTGCATAACCATAATCCAAAGCCTCACCAATAAGCCAGCCAAGCAAAACTATCGTTAACGTAAAGCCAGTGATGATAAAAAAACTCTTTCTCTTATTCTGACTAATTTGATTATAAATACTCATATTAGTAATTATAGCTTACGCCATTTCACTCCAGTACTCCAGTGTACTGGAGCGTTTATGGAGAATTGCTCGTCTTTTGCCATAACCCAAAAATAAAGGAGAATATTTTCGCAAACAATCCGTAACATCTAGATAAGAAGTAACGAATGCTTTATAATGCAAAAACTGGTACATAAACTATTCATGCCGGGGTGGTGAAATTGGTAGACACGCTAGGTTTAGGACCTAGTGCCTTTTGGCTTGGGGGTTCGAGTCCCCCCTCCGGCACCAGACGTTCCGCTACGCGGAACTTAAGAAGAAATTAATAATTTCTCCAGCATAAATGCTTTGTAGGGTTTGCCCTACGTTCGATTTAGACGAAGTAGGAGTGTTCACTGTAGACTTGGCGAAAGTGAGCTCCGTTCAGAAATGGTCACCTACAATAGCTGAGGTTGTTGATATAATACTGCAAATTATTGTTTTCATTGGATCAAACTGACCGACTTATTCTGCTTTATCGTCTTAAAAACCCTACACGACATTACAGTAACACAGGAAATAAAATTACATGTTACATGCATAGGACGAGAAACATAGGTAACACTTATTTTAATTTTTTGATAAAATAGCGTTTGTACATTAGCAAGATATGCCGTGGTTGCCAACGTGGTCAAGGCGCTGGTCTGAAGAACCAGTTATGCGGGTTCGATTCCTGCCCACGGCACCACTCTACGAAGCTTTAGCGAAGTAGAGTGTGCACCGTAGCTTCAGCGAAGGTGTACTGTTTGTAATCCATATGTACAAATATGAATAGAAACGTGAAGTAAGAAGCACAGTTTCAGCAAAAGTGTAGTGCTTGAAGCTAAAACAATACACATTTTAATTCGGGTTCGTAGCTCAGTTGGCTAGAGCATCGCGTTTACACCGCGGAGGTCGTAGGTTCAAGTCCTACCGGACCCACCAACAATACTCAGTTCAAAGCATTTCGCCAGCTATCACGTTATACTCCCTTAAAGTTTGAAGAACTGGAAGTTCTTCTGTAAGGTTAACGCAGTTAACCGTCGTCCTACCGAACCCACCATTCATTCTCAAATTACAAACAACAAACACTTCAAGCGCATGCTGCATTAGTACAAACCACTCCTCTACGCTAAAGCTTCGGAGGATTTTAGCTACAAGTAGCGAACGTCCGAACTCAATGAAATGTAGCGAAAAATGTTAAAGCCCTGCGCCTAACGACCGTTGGATAAAAATCACACGAACTTTTGACATATTTCCCTTTGGCACATATTATAGATTTAAGGATGAATACTCCATTAGATAGATACCTTCTATATATACTTTTTCAGTTTGAGAACTTCTCTGGCATCAGTGGCTTTATATACACACCATATGAAACTTTATACAAAATAACATCACCCAGCGCATTCCATGCAAGTTCAGTACGTCATTCAGTTAATAATCTTGAAAGAGCTAAATTTTTAGAAAAGATTACAAAGGATCAGATCTCTTTATTCACCTTAACAAAAGAGGGAAAAGAGTATGCTAGAAAGCTCTTCCACACATTCTTGGATGAAACCACTAAAACAACGGCTAACATTCCATTTTGGTGGGGCGTCATTTTTGACATTCCAGAAAGCAAAAGAAATATTCGCGATTCTCTTCGTACGTCTTTAATTGACTTAGGCTTTGTAGCTTGGCAAAAGTCCGTTTATGTCTATCCTGGAGGCACAAGTAAAGATGAGTTAGTACACAACACCGTGCAGCAAGACAAATGGGCAAAGTACGTATCACTCTTCTCGATAGAAAGGGTTCATCATGGCACCGATTTACTGGAGTTTGCGAAAAAGCAGTGGGAGATCGACAAAATTTATGTAAAAGCGCTTGATCTTGTAAACAAAGCCAATTACGTCAGTGAACAAAGTAGTAAAAAAGCGTTAAACAAACATCAAATTGCATCACTAAAAAAAGACGGTCAAGCAGTAGCAAAAGAATTATTTAACACCATCGAGCAAATAACCTCTCTACCGGTAGGAATATTCCCAACCGCACCACACGAAAAAATAGCTAAATCCTTTTACAAACTTACTACATCACTTACTAAGCTGTAAGATTTCATAACTCCCATCAGGTTTATCGTGCACTTCAAATCCTAAGTCTTCAATCTTTTTACGCAACTCATCAGATTTGTCGTACTCTCCTGCCTTCCGATACTCCTTACGTTCTTCTGCAATATCTATCACCCCTTGAGGCACTTCAACCGTTAGTAGTTCTTTATCTAAAAGACGCAACCCAAAAACACTATCGATTAAATCAATTAAGTAACGTTTCTCCTCTTTATTAATTTCACTGTCTTTTACTACAGTCCATAAAACTGCCAAGGCTTGGGGCACATTCAAATCATCTTCTAGTGCATTCATAAACTTTTTTTCGTACTCTTTAGCTGCAGCAGAAAGATCTTGCTTATTTGAAGGTTTTACATCTACTAGCCCCCTTAACTTATTTCTAAGTTTCATATTTGACGATTTGGCAGCAGAAAGTGCATCCCAAGTAAAGTTTAACTGCTTACGATAGTGTCCAGTTAAATAAAACATTTTAAGATCAAGCGGTGAGTAGCCTCGTTCCTTTAGGTCATGCAAGTTATACGCATTACCTAAGCTCTTACCCATTCGCCCACCATCAACCAACAAAAATGCGCCGTGTATCCAATACTTTACAAATGGCTCTTTGCCAGTTGCAGCTTCAGACTGAGCAATCTCGTTAGGATGATGTGTGCTCTTTAAATCTTCACCACCAATGTGAATATCCAGTTGGTCACCTAAATTAGTAAGACACATTGCCGAACACTCTATATGCCAACCAGGAAATCCCCTACCCCAAGGCGAGTCCCATTCCATCTCCCTTAGCTTTCCTTCTTTATTAAACTTCCACAGAGCAAAATCCCTAGGATCCCGCCGACCTTCGACTTTCTCCACCCGAGCACCCTCTAATACTTGATCCAAATCAGACAACTCTCCATATTTTTTACCCGTAGCTTCATAAGCTTTTACGTCAAAGTAAATGCCATCCCCTTCAATCTTGTAGGTTAATCCTTTTTCCTCAATCTTTTTAACTAGTTCGATTTGCTCATCAATATAATTTGTAGCAACACAAAACTCCTTTGGTCGTGTCATGTTCAGCTCATCATAACCTTGCAAGAAATCATCGGTATAAAACTTTGCGATGTCCCAAGCGTTTTTCCCCTCTCGTTTCGTAGCCTTAAGCATTCTGTCCTCACCAATACTAGAATCCCCTAAGTTATCACCGGTAAGATGCCCAACGTCTGTTATGTTCATGAAGAACTTAGGTTTGTACCCCAGTAACTTAAGGGTCCGAACCACAATGTCTGTTAGCACATACGTGCGCCAATTGCCAATACTGACATAATGATAAACTGTTGGCCCACAAGAATAAATCTTAACTTCTGGCGGATTTAATGGTACAAACTCTTCCTTTTGCCGTGTCAAGGAATTGTATAGCCTTAGCATCATTTATGAATATACCACATTAATATTTGGTTCTGCCTTCCAAAGAACGCATTAAGGTAATTGGATCAGCGTAATCGACGTCCCCCCCCACAGGAAGTCCTCTTGCAATTCGTGTAATATTTAACTCTTCGCCAAACTCCTTTCGTAAAATTTTACGGATTATAACGGCGGTCATTTCACCTTCTGTTGATGGATTGGTTGCAATAATCACTTCTAAATCTCCACTAGAATCATTTAATCGAGCTTTTTTGATACGCTCAACTAATTCGTTTATTCGTATCTCATCTGTCCCAATTCCTGCGATTGGATCTATAACCCCACCTAACACATGATAAACTCCCTTAAACCTCATTGTCTTTTCTAAAGCTGTTACATCTAGTGGTTCTTCTACAACCATAATCTGCAAGTGAGTACGGCTAGTATCTGAACAAATCGGACAAAGTTCCGTATCAGCAAAGTTGTAACACTCACGACAAGTCTTTACCTCTTCTTTTATTGCAATAAGCGCATCGGCCAACTGCAAAACGTCCTCTTTTTGCATTCGTAGCAAGTGATATGTAAGACGCTCTGCTGATCTAGGACCAATTCCGGGTAAACGTTTCAATAGGTCAATTAAGCGAGTAATAGATTTCGGAACTGCTGCCATACTACAAGACTACATTCCTGGAATGTTTAGACCAAGATCACCAAGTTGCCCACGCATTTTCTTGGCGGCCAACTTTTGTGCTTCTTTAATAGCTTTATTTACTGCTGCCTTTATATCCTCTTCGGACCGACCAGCAGTGTCTAAAGATTTGATTTCAAGACCTGCTGAAATTGTGACTGTTACGCCTTTATAGTTGACTTCCAAAACTTCGGCATCTAGCTCTTGCTCAAGCTGCTTGGCTTTTTTTCTTAGGTCGTTTATTTGCTTTACTTTATCAAACATAACTTACTCCGGTAGTCATTATAGCACGCGCTTTTTTCAAATTATTCGATTAGCTGTCCCCCAAAAACGTCTTGAGCTAGTTTTAATAGATCCTCCCCCTGAGATCGATTATTAGCTTTCGAGTGCTTGATTTCATCTTTTTTCTCTTTTGAAACCTTAACAGATTTAGAATCTTCCCATAGTTTCCCCTTCTTTTTTCCGTTTTCATCTAAAATACACCTAACGACCACTTTTCTATTAAGCATTTGTGATAAAGCCTCTTCAACAACTGCCAAGTTTTCCGCCTGTTCAATCTTTTCCTTATGGAACGTGTATGTAAAGAGCAAAACATATCTACCTTTATTATCAAAACCTTGAGGTCGCCCGCCTTTTAGCAAAGCTTCAACAGAACTTTTCTTCTCTTTAACTAAAGCCATTAATTTTACCCAATCAACTTCGTCGAACTGATTAGAAGGATTCAGTTTAACACTCTCTAGACTTTCTGTAACCTCGTCAGTGATGGGAACATCACTTCCATTAGATTCGAGCACTTCATCGTCATTCGTTTCTTGCTCGCTGTTCGTAGTATCAATAGCGTCTACAGTGGATACCTTAACTTCCGATGTTCGCTCATCTGTACTTGATTGAGAGTATGCATACTTCATTACCTCACTTAACAATGCATGCTTAGGATCTTGTAAATACTGCATTTTACGCTTAGCCGACAACAAAACATCAAGCAGTCTGACCAAGCCGATAGGCTCAGCCAAATCACCCGACTCCCCACCAATACGGCTTACCACACGCTCAATAAGTTTATCCAAAATATAAGTATGTGCCCCCTTGCTAGTACCCACCGCTTGCAGGGCACCCAGAAAGCCCTGCACGTCTTTTCGTTCAATTAATGTTAACAGCTCGTCAATTTGCGCGTCTTGCACCAAACCCAACCCCCGCTCCAGCATTATGGGGCTAATCTTGTCACCGCCCGCCAATCCGATAGCTTGCTCCACCAAGACAATGGCGTCGCGATATGACCCTCTTGCTAATCTAGCCAATATTTGAACGGATTTGTCATCTATTTTCGCCCCCTCACTTTTTACAAGAGACGAAATGAACTCACCAAGCTCTTCTTCACTCGCTAAACGAAATGAGAACCTATGACATCTAGACATAACTGTAATTGGAATTTTATGCGGTTCGGTTGTACACAAAACGAAATGAACGTAATTAGGCGGTTCCTCAAGAGTCTTCAACAACGCGTTGAACGCCTCAGTCGTTAACATATGAGCCTCGTCCAGAATGTACATTTTTCTCTCGCTTTGCACAGGGCGAAAATCCACAGACTCTCTTATCTCGCGCATCTTATCTATTCCCCTAAAGCTTGCAGCGTCGATTTCAATAAGGTCAGGTCCGGATACACCAAGGCTATTTGCTAAAATCCTTGCCATACTTGTTTTTCCAGTGCCTCGCGGACCAGCAAACAAATACGCATGCGCTACCTCTTCTTTCTTTAGCGCATTTTGCAAGACCGTTACAACATGGTCTTGCCCCCTAATTTCTTCAAATTTTTGAGGTCTATATTTTCTGTACAGTACAGTAGCCATTACCGTTATTACTCTCCAACTTCACTTGTAATTACATCACGAATAATTCGTTCTTTTATTTTTGGAACAAGAAACTCTATCTCCTCGATCTCCTTTTTTGATAGTTTAGACAACACATAGTCTGAGCCGCTCGTACCCTCAGGTACAGAGCCAATGCCAACTCGAACCCTCCAAAACTTATTAGTCCCTAATGCATTCATCACACTAAGAACCCCTTTATGCGAGTCAGCCCCTCGACCAAATTGAACCCTAAAGTCACCAATCTCAAATGCCAAATCATCATGCACCAATATCAAATCCGAAGCAGACAAGTTATTTGCGCTAAGAGACTTTTTAACAAACGAACCTGAGTTATTCATGTACTCAGTGCTTTGTAAAAGCTTGGCACCGTCAAGTTTACCAATCAAACCAACAACCATCTTACCGACATTATGTCGAGTCAAGTCGTATTCTTCGCCAGGATTCCCAAGTCCAACAATTAATTTCACAAGGCTATATTACTACACAAACAAAAGTTAAGAGAGTATGTATGGCAAGAAAATCACCAGCCCTATTGCTACAGAGCCAAGAGATAACAAAAAGACGGCACCAGCCGCAACATCCTTAGCAATCTTTACGTCAACATGGTGTTCCTTTGCTAAGTAATCTAAGGCTGTTTCAACCGCAGTATTAAGTAGCTCAGCAACAAGGACCGAGAAGATTAATAGTATTAAAATAAGCCATTCCCCTCTACTAACCTTAAAAAACAAACCTGCAATCATCACCATGACCGCTGCAATAACCTCTATCTTAAAACTGCTATGTTCCTTGAATGCATAAATTAACCCTTCTATTGCATATTGAAACGATTTTAGGTAAGCCAAAACACTATTCATCTAAATCTGGCTCCTTTCTTTTCACCTGCAATGCAAGCTTGTCGTTTTCACCCAGCTCGTAGTCAGAGACAATTTCATCTTCTATGGCTTTCATAACCGACCTCGCGTCGTCGGTATCATCTGTGTATCCAAGTAAATGCAAAGTTCCATGGGCAACTACTCTCGCTAACTCCAGTTCATAGCTTGTGTTAAATCTTTTAGCATTTCGTTTAACTTCGTCCACATTAACCACAAGCTGCCCCAATAACCCCTTGTCTTTATCTACTGGGTAAGAAATCACATCGGTAGTGTTGTCTTTAGCGAAAGTCGCCTCGTTTAGGCTTTTCATACGTTCATCATCTACTAAGAGTATATCTACCAACTGGTTCTGCCCCAGATTAGTCATCATAATGCCGTTTTTGAGACATCCTTAGCTTTTCTTCGCGCTGTCGTTTCTTGCTAGGCTTTTCGTAAAACTGCAAGTCGCGCAAGCGGTTGATTAGATCAGACTTTGTTACTGCATAATTAAAGCGCCTTAGCATTTGCTCAACAGACTCTCCTTTTCTTGCAGAAACATGAATATGAACAGGGCGACGCCCCTTGCTGACTGTATCGTCTGTATCAACTAGATCTGTCTCTTCGGTCTTATAAACCGGAAGGCTTGCATCGATAGCATCGGTGCTGCTAATCGAATCGTCAGTAGACGTATCGGTTGCGTTGTTTTGATCTTGTTTTTTTCTTGGCACATAAAACACCCCCTAGTCATAGCCTTAAGCATAATCGGAAATCAATTACACCTATACTTTTGTAGATTATAACGCCATCACTGGGTTTCTACAAGGTCGATTTGCCGCTTTATTTAAGTAATAATCCATCGGGCAAAAATCGCCACTGATATTATAGGAATTACAGACTTTTTGACACTCTGTGTAGAATTAAGAATTAGGTCATGAAAAAAAACACCAGACTCGTTATAGTCGAATCCCCTACAAAGACCAAGTCTATATCCAAATATTTAGGCAACGAGTATGTTGTGATGAGCTCGAAAGGGCACATAATCGATTTACCTAAGAGCAAATTAGGCGTTGATATTGAGAATGATTTTAAACCAGAATATAAAACTCTCCACGGCAAAGGTACAGTTATTAATGAATTAAAAAAGGCAGCCAAAAATGCAAGCGAAGTATATTTAGCAACAGACCTTGATCGTGAAGGAGAAGCTATTTCATGGCACATCGCATCTGCACTGGGCGCACTAGACGGAAATGGCAAAATTAAAGAATCTGCAAAAGACAGATTTAAACGCGTCGTGTTCCCCGAGATAACAAAAGATGCAGTAATAGACGCCTTTAAACACCCACACGAGTTAGATTACAACCTAATAGATGCATACCAAGCCCGAAGAGTGCTTGACAGGCTTGTGGGATACAAATTAAGCCCTCTGCTATGGAAAAAGATTCAGTACGGGCTATCTGCAGGTAGGGTTCAATCTGTTGCACTGCGCATGATTGTAGAAAGAGAGGAAGAACGAAATAAATTTACCCCTACACCTTTTTTTAGAATTCAAATTGATGCACAAAAAAATAACGAGAGAATCCAATCCGATCTAACCCACATCAATGGGGAAAGCATTGAAAAAAAGACTACAATAAAACTTTTCGCCGGAGAATACACATATACCGAAACCACAATAAATACTGAGGAAGAAAAAAATAAAATATTAAACTCACTTAAAAACGCTGGTAAAGTCGTTGTTAGCGAAACTAAGAGCCGCACAAACTCTAAAAAACCATCTCCACCATTTAGTACATCAACCTTACAAAGAGCTGCAAGTTCACGCCTTAATATGTCTCCGAAACAAACAATGCGCTTAGCCCAACAGCTATACGAAGAAGGATTTATTACATACCACAGGACAGACTCGCTCTTTTTGTCTGACAAGTTTATTAAGCCCGCACGTGAATTTATCAAAGACAATTTTGGTAGTCAGTATTTACCCGAATCTCCCGTTTTATACAAAACACACAGCAAAGGCGCGCAAGAAGCTCACGAAGCAATCCGTCCAACATCTGTTAGCAACTTAAGCGCTATCCGCAGTAAAATTACATCCACACTAGACGAAAAAGCATTTAAGCTTTACGAGCTAATATATAAACGAGCGCTATCTTCACAAATGACTCCTGCCAAATATCAGTTCAATTCGATTATTCTTGAAACACCATCAAACAGTACCCAAGACACCTACCGATTTAGCGCAAATGGCTCAACATTAGTCTTTGATGGATATTTAAAGGTATGGGGCAGAAATACTGAAGACACCGACCTACCTAATGTACAAGAAGGCGAGGTTTTAGATATCTCCAACATAGAAGCTATTCAGAAAGAAACCGCCCCACCACCGCGCTACAACGAGGCGTCTTTAATTAAGGCGCTAGAAGAGTATGGTATTGGCCGCCCAAGCACATATGCTCCAACTATAGATACAATCCAATATCGCAACTATGTACGTAAAGATTCTGGCGCGCTGGTCCCAACAGACATAGGTACTGCAGTATCTCATTTATTAACAGATCACTTTAAGGAAATTGTAGACCTTAATTTCACTGCAGGTATGGAAAAAAAGTTTGATGAGGTCGCAGAAGGAAATATTAAATGGCAAACAGTAATCAAAGACTTTTATGTAC
>JALWZS010000024.1 GCA_027002475.1 bacterium
GTCATTGCGAGCGATAGCGTGGCAATCTATCAAACGCTGGGATTGCTTCGTCGTAAATCTTCGATTTACTTCTCGCAATGGACGCACGTTGCACGTGCTTACAGAAGAAGTACGTTTCTTCACTCAGTTGCAGAATAACAGTCTAACTGTCTCACTGCGATCCCGCCACAGGCGGGAGTGGCAGTCTCTTGCGCCGACTTAAAAGTAAGGGCACAAACTGCCTTGTCCTGTAGTATTGACATTTATTAATTATAAGATATAATACCGACAATGATAAACGTAAATAGTATTAAAACTAAAAAGTTTGTAATCCTTTCTCTTAGCGTTATTGCTTTGGTCTTAGCAGGGCTTAATGCCAATAAAGCTTTTGCGCAGGATGAAAAGTGCTATGGTGCTTATGGAGAAGAAATCCCCTGCCCTGTTATCAATAAATCATTTAATATCCAAAAGGCCGTTATTAAAGATGGTGCTTTATACGAAGAGGTTCGTGGTTTAACCGCTGGTAGCATCGTTAACTTTAATCTAGCTGTTAAAAACACTGGTGAACTTAATGGTGCCATGATTACTGTTGTTGATAACTTGCCAAGCAATCTAACATTTGTTTCCTTAAGTAAAGACGGAAAAGATGTTAACGTCAAAGTAGATAACAATTCTGTGAGTTGGACGATTGAAAAGTTTGACGCTGGCAATGAGTATAACTACGTCCTTAAGGCTAAAGTTAATGCCGATGGTATTAAAGAAGGCAGCGAGAAATGTGTTACAAACATTGGTAGTATTTTTTATAAGGGTAAACCCGAAGGAAGCGATACAGCAAGTGTTTGTATTAAAAAGGGTGCAGTATTAGGTGAGAAAACTCCTAAGCAGTTACCTGAGACTGCAGACGAATTGCCAATAACCCTTGGATTTGCAGTAGTTTCTGTAATCCTTGGTGCCCTACTCTTCACTGCTTCTAAATTAGCTGAGGAAAGGGTTAAGTAAAAGTTGGTTAGCTGGTTTGCTAGTTATTTCACTATCACATGAGTCTGAAAATCTACTTCTTCTGTAAGCACACTGTGCGTGCATCCATTACGCGAGCATGCGATTAGGTCTTGACTCTTTGTTGCGGACTAATTACTATAACCCTATGAGTAATGAGCAAGAAATTGATTATGGTGAACTTTACTCTAAATTCGCTGGACAATGGGTAGTACTAGATGATGATGAAGAAACGGTCATTGCTAGTGCACCTACACCGTCAGAATCATACAAAAAGGCTAAAGAGCAGGGATATAAGAATCCAATTTTATTTAAGGTGCCAGAACGGTCAGTAAGTTATATAGGGTACGCATAACTTCGGTGAAATTTAAATACAAGAGAATACCAATACAAGTAGTAAATGGTAAGATCGCTTATGTCTACAGACCAATAATACCAGTAACTCTTAGTAATGGTGATGTTAGCTTGCGCTATGAGGTGTTAATTGATTCTGGGGCAGATGAAAATGTTTTCGATGGCGAGTTAGCCCCGATGTTGGGATTTGAAGAGAAAGACATCATCGGCGAGAAAGATTTTTATGGGATTGGTATGGGAAAAGTCCATGCATATAAATTCGATATAAGCATCGGGTTTGGTGGACATAGTCGTTTGACAACATGTTACTTTGCCGAGGATCTAGGAAGAAATCAGTATGGGATTGTTGGGCAAAAGGGTTTCTTTGATTTATTCAGGATACGCTTTGTCTATTCTAAAAAAGATATTGAAATAGTTCCTGATAAAGAAAAGATAGAACAAGATTAGCGCCCGATTAATGTTACTTGAAGCATGATACGTCTTTTGAAAGAAAGACTGATTCTTCACAATAACCACCCCTTGCGATATACTACAGGTGTATGAATGGTGCTACTCGTTTTATGAAAAACTTAGTTAGTTTGGCTGGTTTTCTTGTTCTAATATCTACTATGTTTGCATTTTCCCTGACGGGTCGCGTCTATGCTCAGGAGGCTAAAGACATTGTTATCAATAAGTCGGTTCGAAAAATAAACTCAGAAGTTTTCACTACAAAGCTTAATGATATTAAAGACGGCGAGACTATTGAGTTCATGGTTGTTGTAAAAAACGTTTCTAACCATGATATTCCTCAAGCCAAAGTTATCGATACCCTACCTATCCAGATGATTTATATCTCTAGCGATCTATTTCCTGATGGGGTTTCTAAACAAAAAAATACTACTTCTTATTTATGGATAGTCCGAGGATTAAAGGCAGGAGAGCAAAAAGCCTTTCATTATCGAGTAAAAGTTGATTTTACGTCGGAGTCGTCAGGGAAGTGTTTTAAAAATACTGCAAACGTGGCTATTGGGACAACAGTAAAAGACGTTTCTTCTTCTAACATTTGTGTTATAGGAGGAGATAATGTGTTGGGTGCAATAACCACTCAGCCAGGAACTGCAATTTTTGGAGAAAACTCAATTGTTTTTAGTTTTGTGTTGGTCGGTTTGGGTTTTCTGCTACTACTTTCCTCTCGTGTATTTACCTCTACACGGCTAAGTTCAAAGGTCCGACCGTAGGACTCTGGTGTTGTGACGGCACTAATGAGGGCACTGCTTCCATTAAATTTGCTACCTTTGAGTTTTGAGGTTGATATTGGGTTTGAAACATTAGGTTCTCTTGAGTAACAAAGATATAATTAACCGCATGCAACCTTCATTTTTGGGGTCTTGGTCGTATTTAATAGCTGGTGGATTAGTTGGATTTATGATTAGTAGTGTAGGGGTTGGCGGAGGCTCGGTCATGACACCATTATTAATTGGAGTGTTTCGTATTCCTGTCTATATGGCTATAACTGCAGATCTTCTCTATGCACTCACTGTGGATATATTTGCAGTCTTTTTACATCGTAGAGAAAACGGTATTGATCTTAATTTAGTATTTACTGTTGGCGGTAGCGGAGCAGTAGGAGCAGTAGTTGGCTCATTGATATTTTCTTACGGAGTAGCTATTTCCCCAAGCTCATTTGATCATGTTTTAAAGGTTATTATTGGCCTGCTTCTTGTCATTAGCGCAATGCTTAGTATATGGATTCGTGTAACGCATAAAAAACACTCGCACGAAGCAGTAAATATTAGAAATACAAGACGAAGCATGATCCTTGTTGGATTTATCACTGGAATTATAGTTTCTTTTACATCCGTTGGAGCCGGGGCGATAATAATGCTGTTTCTCTTACACTATTGGCATATACCGCTAGAAAGGGTTGTAGGAACAGATTTGGCTATCGCTTTGCTGGTTGTTGGAACTGCTTCTTTATCGCACCTTTTAACAACCACTGTTGATCCAGCTGTTCTTTTACCTCTGGTTTTAGGTGGCATTTTAGGTGCGGCGCTAGGAGAACGTTTTCATAGAAAGGTGGATAAAGAGAAAATTAAGCTTGCAATTAATGCAGTACTTATGTTGGTTGGATTAACAATGCTAATTAGTAGTCACTAAAATTAAGGCCCGACCTTAAAACTTGGCTTTGTAGCGAGTTAGTCAAGTTTGTTGAGTTTGAGATTTGAAATTTGTTATTTATTCCTCGTATCCGTGTGGGTGGCTTGAGTGCCATTTCCAGGCGTGCTCAATGATATCTCTGACCCCATACTTTGGCTTCCATCCTAATTCTTTTTGAATTTTTTCGCTGTTTGCAAAATACTCTGCAGGATCGCCCGCCCTTCTATCTGTTATTTCATAATCAAAATGGTTACCGCTAACTTCTTGAGTAAGGTTAATTAGTTCGAGATTAGAATATCCCTGCCCTACCCCAACGTTATACACATCGCTTCCTGCAAAATCGTTTAACTTTTCTAAAGCTAGAATATGAGCATTGGCTAAATCGACAACATGCACGTAGTCGCGGATACATGTTCCGTCTTTAGTTGGGTAATCGTTGCCAAATAGCTTAAATTCCTTTTGTCCTAGAGCTGCTTTCATAAGCAGTGGAACAATATTTAATAACTTCGGAGAATCATCTTCGCCCATGCTACCATCAGGCCAAGCCCCAGCTACATTAAAGTATCGCAAGCGAATAGAGTTTAATCGATTGCGTCTTGCAAGCCACTCAAGCATGTATTCAACTAATAGCTTTGAATGTCCGTATGGATTTTCTGGTCTTAACTCGTCGGTTTCTTTGACCTGCTTTGTTGCTGGCTCACCATACACTGCCGCAGTGGAAGAAAAAACCACTCTCTTAACATCGTTTTTGATAAGTGCTTTAAAAAGATTGGCAGAACCGCCCACATTATTTTCGTAGTAGTCTTCCGGAATATCCATTGACTCGCCCGCTGCCTTCATTGCTGCAAAATGGATTACACCATCGGGCTTGACTTCTCTAACGACCTTTTCAATCTCATCGTAGTTTCGCAAATCGCCTTCGTGTACCTCGTAATCTTTTACTGCAATTGGCTTGGAGTTATAGAAATTGTCAAAAATAATTGGAGTATATCCGTTTTCTTTTAAAACTCTAGAAGTTATTGAGCCGATGTATCCTGCTCCGCCAGTGACAAGTATTTTTTTCACGCGTTAATAATAGCACGAGGAAGACAGTGGCCAAACTACAAACTTCAAACACAACAAACGTGACAAATGGTAATTTAAAACGTAATAAACGTTGTTGTGGTTACTCTTGAGTGCTTGGTCTTAACGTCTACCCTTAATGACATGATGTTTGTGAAGTTTATCATTTGTGACTTGTGATTTGATTGTCTTACTCTGACAGTTTGCGGACTTCTGCATCGATAAATTCATCTAAATCGCCGTCTAATACTCCCAAAGCATCTCCTACCTCTATATTTGTGCGGTGATCTTTTACCATCTGATATGGGTGTAATACGTAAGAACGAATCTGATTCCCCCACCCTGGCACCTCGTATTTGCCCTTTGCTTTGCTTTCTTCCTCTTTGCGTTTTTGCTCTTGAATTTGTGCAAGCTTTCCCATTAACATCTGCATTGCAATCTCTTTGTTTTTTAGTTGCGACCTTTCGGAACTAACCTTTATCGTTATTCCTGTTGGTTTATGAGTTAGACGCACTGCAGTTTCGACCTTGTTTACATTTTGCCCACCTGCGCCACCTGACCTCATTGTGTCAAATGTGATGTCTGCTTCATTAATTTCGACACCTTGTGATTGCTCGATTACTGGAACAACTTCTACCCTTGCAAAGCTTGTTTGCCTTAAATTGTTCGCGTTAAATGGACTTAAGCGAACAAGCCGATGCGTGCCTGTTTCGTGTTTTAAAAGTCCGTACGCTCTGTCTCCTGATATTTTGAGAACCGCTTCTTTAATTCCTGCTTCTTCGCCTTTGGTTTGGTTGATAAGCTGAGTTTTCCAACCCTTTTTTTCAGCAAAGCGAATGTACATTCGAAGTAGCATTTGCGCCCAATCCATTGCTTCGGTGCCACCTTGACCCGGGTGGATTGAAAGAATTGCATCGGAGTGATCGTATTTACCAGATAAAAAAAGCCTTTCTTCTAAACTATTGATTTTGGACTTTAGCTCTGCTAGCAGTACTTCAGATTCAGGATCATCTTCTAATTCCATAAAAAGAAGCTCTAAGGTTTCGATTAAGTCAAGGTCTTCTTTTAACCGAGCGAGCTCTTTCATCTTTTGCCCTGATTTAGCGGGATCGTTCCAAAAATCTGGTCGCTCGCTTTCTTTTGTAATGGCGTTAATTTTTTCTTTAATTGATTTTGGATTTAGTTTTTGTTTGATTGCTTCAAATTGTTCTTTCATTTCTTGCATTTTTTGATTGTATCAGGTATTGAAGTGGACTTTCGGGTATAATCTGTGCATGGACAAAAAATATTTGGATTTAGTTAAAAACATTCTCAAAAAACATTTAGATTCAAGTGCCAATAGGGCTTTTATCTTTGGCTCGCTAGCTACAGGTAAAGCTTCTCGTACAAGTGATTTAGACATTGGTGTTGAAGGCAAAAGGATTTCTGCTGCAACATACTTTGATATTTTAAGCGATTTTGAAGAGTCGGATCTACCTTTTACTGTTGACCTCGTAGAGTTTCGTAATGTCTCAGAGAGTTTTAAAAAGATTGCTAAAAAAGATGTAATTAAACTATTTCCATGAAGTTAAACGAGCTGTATAAACAATTAGTTAAAGCCAATCAAAAGATGGAAGAGGCAATGCACTTTGAAGATACTGAACCCTTGCGTGAGGCTACAATTCAGCGTTTCGAATATACATTTGAGCTTTCATGGAAACTCATGAGTGCCATTCTAAAAAGTGAAGGATTAGATGTTTATGGCATTCGAAACGTAATACGAGAAGCTTTTAAGCTTAAGTTAATCGATGACGTTGAAAAATGGTTGGAGTACGCAAAAGCGAGAAACTTATCCTCTCACATTTACCGCGAAGAAGTAGCTTTGGAGGTATACAGGGTTGCTAAAAGCGAGTTTGTAGATTCCGTAAGTGATTTGTTAGAAGTCGCCAAGAATTACATTTCGACGTAGTGCTTAAGACCATACGGATGTTCTTGGTGGTGCTTTGACATTTTTGTAAGGAAAACATATAACTCACGTATGACTAAAAAACGTGTTTTTTCTGGAATTCAGCCTAGCGGAAACTTGCATATTGGAAACTATATTGGCGCGCTAAAACAGTGGGCAATGCATCAAGATGAGTGGGAAAACTATTTTTGTGTCGTTGACTTGCACGCGATAACTGTTCCTCAAGACCCAAAAGAGTTAAAACAAAAGATAAAAGATAACACTGCTTGGTATATTGCGTCTGGTATTGATCCTAAAAAGTCTGTGATATTTGTCCAGTCTCACAACAAGGATCACGCTCATTTAGCGTGGATTCTTAATTGTTTTACTGGTATGGGGCAACTTTCTCGAATGACACAGTTTAAGGATAAAAGTAAGAAACAGGAGATGGTTAGCGTCGGGCTATTTGATTATCCTGTTTTAATGGTCGCTGATATTTTGCTTTATGACGCGCAGCTTGTTCCTGTTGGGAACGATCAAAAACAGCATGTTGAACTAGCTCGAGATTTAGCCCAAAGATTTAATGCGAAGTTTGGTGATGTGTTTACGGTTCCTGAATATATGGCGCCACCCGCGGGTGAGCGGATTATGAGTCTGCAGCATCCAAACAATAAAATGAGTAAAAGCGCCAATGATCCTATGGGAACGGTAAACTTGTCCGATGAACCTGATGTTATTCGCAAAAAAATAATGAAGGCGGTTACAGACTCTGGTGAAAAAATAGAGATTAATCCAGAGCGTCCTGCTATATCAAATCTTACAACGATATTTATGGCGGTTACAGGCAAAAGTGAGCAGGAGTTAGATGAAGAGTTTTCTGGTCGTGGTTATAAGGTATTTAAAGAAAGTTTGGCGGAAGCTATTATTGCGGAGCTATCCCCTATTCAAGAAAGGTTTAAAGAAATTAGGCACTCAAGCGAAATTGATAATATCTTGGCAGACGGACTACAGCGAGCTAAAGAGGTATCTTCCAAAAAGATTAAAGGGGTTGAAGAGGTTGTAGGACTAGGTTAGGAACAAAGTACAAATTACAAGTTGTAAACATAGCAAACAAGTGACAAATCCCAAATGACAAACTGATCAAACAGGAAGGACAAACGTATTATTTTAAGTTGAGCTGTTTTTATTTTACGCTGTTTGCAGTTTAAACGGTGTAGAGTTGTTGGTTTGTAAGGTTTGAGATTTGTAATTTGCTGTTAGTTGCTTGTTTGTTATGTTTGTAATTTGTCGTGTTTGTGATTTGTACTCCTTCCTACAAAAAGAGCGCCCTTGCGGGCGCTCTTCTCGTAGCGTGTCATATTCATGTGACACCTCCTATAACTAATATATCATATTCATTTTATTTTTTCTGCACCTCAACCTTAACACTTTTTGGTGCGGTTGCGGCTTCTTTGTCTATAGTTAATTTGAGTGTACCATCAACGAACTCTGCCTTTGCGCTGTCTGGCACAACTTGGACTGGGAAGTTTACAGTCCTCGCGTATGAGCCAACGCGCCTCTCTCGCAGAGTGTACTCTTTGCCTTTTTCCTCAGTTTCCTCTTCCTTCTTTGCCTTAATGGTAAGGCTGTCCGAGGTGACTGTGATATCTACGTCCTTTGGATCTATTCCTGGTAGATCTGCTTCAACAACTACCTTGTTGTCTTGCTCATACATATCCAGGCGTAGAATGCTGTCACCTTCTACACTTTCAAATACATCACTAAACGGAAAGTCTGAGAAAAAAGCGCGCCTTAATTGTGCGAAAGGATCGTATCTAACTATTCTCGCCATAGCTTTCACCTCCCTTCAGCACTTCTTGGTGCCAACTGTTAAGTTACCACAAGGTTGTTGGTTTGTCAAGTATTGCCTGTAGTGGCGCCGTTTGGGGCTGTCTGTGGCGCAACGCACTTGACAAGATTTGGCACTCATGCTAACTTACTGATATTAAGTAGAAGGACGTATGGAAAGCTATCAACTAACTCAAAGGCAACAAGAAATTCTTGAAAGTATTATTAAAGAGTATGTGGAAACATCAGAACCAGTAGGTTCAGAGGGATTGGTAAAGAAGTATGGATTTGAATTTTCCCCCGCCACTATGCGTAATGAGATGGCGGAGCTATCTCGCAAAGGTTTCCTGCAAAAAGATCATGTCTCTGCAGGAAGGGTTCCTACGCCAATGGGATTTAGGTATTACATAAAGAATATGCTAGAAGAGCGCGAGTTGCCTGTCGTGCAAGAGGTGGCGATAAAACAACGACTTTGGGATAAAAAGCACGATGTACATAGTCTTCTACGAGAAGCCGCCCTGGCTCTTTCTGAAGAGGTTCAAAACTTGGCAATTATAGTTACAGATGATGATCATATTTACGCTGCCGGAGCTGCTCATATACTAAGGCACCCAGAGTTTTATGATATTGATCTTACTCGCACGGTTTTGCATTTAATGGATCAGTACGACATTATGAATGCAATCCTTAATCAAATATCTCCTGACGTTGATACTGCAGTAATGCTTGGAGAAGAGATTGGTTTGCAATCATTAAGTCAATGCGGAATGGTAGTTAATAAGATAGACTTACCAAATAATCATCACGGGTATGTTGGTGTCTTAGGACCATACAGGCTTGATTATTCGTCTGTTATTCCAGCAGTTCGATATATTCAAAATACGGTTAACGAGTTGTTTAGGGCTTGGTAATTCCCATGAGTAAGCATAAAGATGACCATAACAAGGATAAAGGTATGAGTGAACGCGAGAAAGAGCTTGAGGCGATGGTAAAACGCGCTCAAGCTGATTATGCAAATTTACAAAAAAGGTATGAGCGAGAAAAGGAAGAGTTTGTAAAATTTTCGAACGAGGCACTTTTATTACAGATTACGCACATTGCTAATGGATTAGAATTAACGCTTAGGGAGCTAAATAACTTGCTTGAAAAGAGTGGCTTTGTTAAGGTCCCTGTTAATGTCGGGGACAAGTTTGATCCTAATACAATGGAGGCAATTGATAAAAAAGATGATGGTGACGAGGTCGTCGAGGTGTACTCACCGGCGTATAAATTACATGATAGAATAGTTCAGCCGGCACGAGTTGCACTCGGCAAGCATCACAAAAAACATAAGGAGGATAAAAAATAATGGCAAAAACAGTAGGAATAGACTTAGGAACAACTAACTCGGTGGTTGCTGTAATGGAAGGTGGGCAGCCAAAGGTAATACCTTCAAGTGAAGGGCGTCCAACCGTGCCATCTGTAGTTGATGTTGAGAGTAATGTTGTTGGTGAGGTTGCAAAAAGGCAACTTGTAGTTGCGCCACAAAAAACTATTTATTCAGTAAAGCGTTTAATAGGTCGCAAATATTCAGACAAAGAAGTACAGGAGTCTAAGAAATTCTTGTCGTATGAGATTGTTGAAGATAAAAACGGCATGGTTGCCGTAAAGGTTGGAGATAAAACATTAACGCCACAAGAGATCTCTGCCAAGATTTTAATGAAATTGAAAAAAGACGCAGAAACCTATCTTGGCGAAAATGTTGATAGCGCGGTAATTACAGTTCCTGCTTACTTTAACGACTCCCAAAGGCAAGCAACAAAACAAGCTGGCGAAATTGCAGGGCTTGAAGTAAAGCGAATTATTAACGAACCAACTGCAGCTGCTTTAGCTTACGGACTTGATAAAAAGAGTAACGAGACAATTGCGGTTTACGACCTTGGTGGTGGTACATTTGATATCTCTATTCTTGAGGTCGGTGATGGTGTATTTGAGGTCAAGTCCACAAGCGGTGATACAAAATTAGGTGGAGACGACTTTGATGAAGCAATAATCGACTTCTTGGCAGATAGTTTTAAGACTGAGCACGGCATTGACTTAAAGCAGGATAAGCAAGCGTTGCAGAGGCTTAAGGATGCTGCAGAAAAGGCAAAGATTGAGCTTTCAACAAAGCAAGAAACCGATGTAAACATTCCATTTATTACTGCTGACGAGTCTGGTCCAAAGCACTTACAAGTCACACTAAGTAGGTCAAAGTTGGAGCAGCTTGTTGACTCACTAGTCACAAAGACCTTTGATGCTGTTAAAAATGCTCTTAAAGATGCAAAGCTTGAAGCAAAGGACATCGACGAGGTTATTTTGGTTGGTGGACAAACTCGAATGCCGTACATTCAGGAAAAGGTTAAAGACTTCTTCGGTAAAGCTCCTCACCAAGGTGTAAATCCAGATGAGGTTGTTGCTATTGGTGCAGCAATTCAGGCGGGGGTACTTGGCGGTGAAGTTAAGGATGTACTACTTCTTGATGTTACTCCCCTAACGCTTGGGATTGAGACTCTTGGCGGAGTGATGACTCCTTTAATTGAGCGTAATACAACAATTCCGACTAGCCAAACTCAAGTATTTTCTACCGCGGCAGATAATCAACCATCGGTTGAAATCCATGTGCTACAAGGTGAGCGGCCGATGGCTGCAGATAATAAGACCTTGGGTAAATTTATTCTTAGCGGTATTCCACCGGCACCAAGGGGTGTTCCACAAATTGAGGTTACATTTGATATCGATGCTAACGGAATTCTTAATGTTTCGGCAAAAGATAAAGGTACTGGAAACGAGCAAAAGATAACGATTAAAAACCCAACGGAGCTAAGTGATGAGGAGATAGAACGAATGAAAAAGGAAGCTGAGCAGTTCCAAGAAGAAGATAAAAAGAAAATGGAGCTTTCTGAAGCAAGAAATAAAGCAGACACACTAATTTATACCGCAGAAAAAGCACTAAAAGATGCTGGAGATAAGGTTGAGGAAGAAAAGAAAAAGGACATTGAGGCTAAGATAAAACTGCTTCGAGAAGTTATGAGTGGTGAGGAGATTGATAAGATTAAAGAACTCACAGATGAATTGTCGAGTGCAATTCAAGAGGTAGGAGCGGCTATGTATTCGCAGGATAATACGCAAGGTGGAGCAAATACCGAAAGTAAGGAGGAGGCGAAGACCGAAAATAAGGATGGAGAAACTGTTGAAGGTGAAATTGTTGACGACGACAATAAAGGTGATAAATAGCGTCGTTGTGGTAAGGCTGCAAGTGGTGGCAAGCAGTTCCCAAATCTCAAACTTCAAACTATCCAAACTTGGGACGGCTAAAGTTACAGAAACCCCGTATTTTCTTGGGCTAAAAGCTGTAGGGATACATTTAACAAGTTTGTTAGGTTTGGTGCTTGTGATTTAAAATTTAAAACTATGGATTACTATTCAATATTAGGTGTATCAAAAAACGCAACAGAACAAGAAATAAAAGCAGCTTATAAAAAGCTTGCTAAAAAATATCACCCTGACGTTAATAAATCAGAGGACGCACAAGAAAAGTTTAAAGAAATATCAAGAGCTTACCAAGTATTAAGTGATAAAGAAAAACGTCGAGCTTATGACCAGATGGGACATCATAATTTTGAGCAAGCTCGCAAGCAAGGATATTCAGGTAAAGGTGGTGCGGGGTTTGGTGGTGGCACATATGGATTTAACTACGAGGATATCTTTGGCAACGGTTTTAGAGATCCAATGGATATTTTTTCTGAGCTTTTTGGGAGGTCTGGATTTGGTGGTGGCTCAAGGCAACAGCGCACACAAAGAGGTGAAGATTTAGAAATTGTAGTCAAACTCACATTTGAAGAAGCAGCATTTGGAACGGAAAAAGAAATTAAATACAGTGCGTATGTAGTGTGCCCTGAGTGCAACGGAACTGGGAGTTCTAAAGGAGCGTCTGGTAAAAAGATGTGTACGCAGTGTGGTGGAACTGGTCAGGTGCGAGCTCAGTCTAACTTTTTTGGTGCGCAATTTACTCAAATTGTCCCCTGCCCTACTTGTCATGGAACAGGAACCGTTATTGAAAACCCTTGTGCAAAATGTTCTGGTGAAGGTCGGGTAAAACAAACCGTTACAAAAAAGATTAAGGTTCCGGCTGGTGTTGATACGGGGGTACAAATGAGGATAGCTGGTGCTGGAAATGTTGGTAAAAACGGCGCCGCAGCTGGAGATTTATACGTAACGTTTAAGGTCGAAAAACACAAAGTCTTTACTCGCTCAGGAAGCGATCTTCACCTAACGATACCTATTACAATCTCTCAAGCGGTACTTGGTGACGTTGTAACCATACCGACGCTAGAAGGAGAAAAAAAGGTTAAGATCCCAGCTGGAACTAATCATAAGACGCAAATAAAGCTAAGAAATCTAGGAGTTCAAAAGCTTAATTCTAATTCTCGTGGGGATCTAATTATCACCGTTGACTTACAAATTCCTAAAAAACTATCAAAGAAAGAGAAGGAACTGTTTGAAAAGTTAAAAGAAGTTGAAAATAAACCAAAGTCTATCTTTGAAAAAATCTTTGCGTAAAAGTATTTACTATTCGTTTCCTGTTGCTAGGTTACGCTTAACGAAAGGGCACCTTTATTAAGACTGCTGTAACAATGAAATTAATCAACTTGGCTTAGTAATAACCCGAATGAGGGTGGCGCTCTCACTTGCGTTGTTACGAGCGCGAAAATAATGTATTGGGCGCTACGACAGTCTAAATGAAGGGGGTGCCCTCATCTAGAGCCTTGCAAGCGGTATTTGTTGGGTTGAGTTTTATTACTTTTTGTAAAACATGAGTACGTTTTTGCAAAAGGAGAGTGATACGGTATAATCACTCCAGCATGATTAGATCAGAGTTTTTAGCAGCAATTAAACAAGTCGCAACTGAACGGGGTATTGAGCCTGAAGATGTATTGCGAACACTAGAGCAAGCAATGCTTGCTGCTTTTCGCAAGGACTACCCTGAAGAGGCAGGCGATGCTGATGATATAACTGTAAATATTGATAAAAAAACGGGTGCCGTTACTTTGATGCGAGATGGCGAAGATATAACTCCTCCAGGGTTTGGACGAATTGCTGCGCAGACTGCGAAACAGGTGATTTTGCAAGGTGTTAGGGAAGCAGAAAAGCATGCTGTTGTTGATGAGTTTCGATCCAAGATTGGTAAGGTTGTTCCCGCAATGCTTCAAAGATTTGACCGTGGTAAATGGTTCGTCGATGTTGGGCGCACAACTGCAATCATGCCTCGGGAGGAGCAAACTTACTCCGAAGAGTATCGCCCCAATCAGCGACTAAAAGTTTATATCAAAGAAATTATCGATGACGAAGTTCGCCCAGACATAATCGTGTCGCGTGCGGATCCAAATTTAGTTAAAGGGCTATTTTCTCTTGAGGTGCCTGAGATCCAAAGTGGCGCTGTTGAAATAAAAGGTGTGGCGCGTGAGCCAGGCAGCAGGACAAAGATTGCTGTAGCAAGTACACAAGAAGGTGTCGATCCTGTTGGTTCGATGGTTGGTCAACGAGGGGTTAGGGTTCAAGCAGTTAGTAACGAACTACAAGGAGAGAAAATGGACATTATTCTTTGGCATGAATCTCAAGAAAGATTTATAATAAATGCTCTTTCACCTGCTCAGGTGGCTGATATTAAGCTTAATGAAAAAGAAAAAATTGCAACCGTTGAAGTAGCTGAAGACCAGCTTTCTTTGGCAATTGGAAAAGACGGACAAAATGTTCGCTTGGCTTCAAAACTAACTGGTTACAAGATAGATATCGTTAACGCTTCTGGTGATGTAATCGGTTCCCACGAGGAAACAACCGATGAAAGCTCTCAAACTTCCAAAGAGCCTGAAGAATCCGCAGCTTAGTAACTCTTAAAAGATCTACTAACTTTGATGGTATGTCCCTACTGCTTCGGAGATGTTGGAAAATCCATCTTTTTCTAATAGTTTAACAAGACCTTTGTTTATTTCTCCAATTAATTGAGGTCCTTCATAAATCATTCCTGTAATAAGTTGTACTAAATTGGCACCCAGCTTGATTTTTTCATAAGCGTCGTTTGCATTAAAGATGCCGCCAACTCCTATTATTGTTAATTGTCCTTGATACTCTTTATACGTTTTTGCAATCAGATCATTAGACAACTTCCATGTTGGTTTGCCACTAATTCCGCCTTTTATATTTTCTGGTATAAAGTCTTTAATTGAAGGATCGTTGTGATTTTTTTGTAAGTTACCGATTATTACACCGTTTAATTTGTGCTTAACAATCACCTTTAACAACTCATTAAAATCCGTCCACGCTAAATTAATGGGCATTTTTACATACATGGGTTTTTGCGTCTTAATTGACTTTAATTTACTAAGCAGCGCATCGAGTTTGTCTGGAGTTGTAAATGGTTCACCGCCAAATGTGTTCGGACACGAAATATTGATTGTATACATGTCCCCTATTCCTTCATTCACAAGTTTTTCTAAAGAACCAAAATAGTCATTTATGCCGTCCCTTAGTTTTACGGTACAAGAATCGTTCGTCTTTGCGATAGAAACGCTATATGGGAAGTCGATCTTGCCATAGCCTTTTATTCTTTTAATTATTTTCTCTACCCCAATGTTTTTAAGTCCGTAGTAAACAACAATCCCTTTTGACTTTGGCAGACGGTAAAGCCTTGGTTGCGGATTTCCTTCGTATGGCTTTAGCGTGACTGATCCTACTTGCATAAACCCAAACCCGAGTGAGGGAAGAATTTGTAAAAGGTTAGCATCCTTATCAAATCCAGCTGATAAGCCAACCGGGTTGCTAAATTCTATCCCATCTACAATTTGTTTAAGCCGATCATTCTGGTAACAAAAAATGGCTTTTGTTGCTTTTCTTGTAACGGAACTTTTACCAAGCAAATGACCTGCTTTTATAAAATGATCGTGCACACGTTCAGGGTCAAACTTAAAAAGAACAGGTTTGAGTGCTTTCTTGTATAAAAATCCAATTACTTTTCGCATCAATCTAATTTACTCAGACACGCCAAAGCGTGCGATATTGGCGTTATGTTCTTCTAGAGTAGTGCTGTACCGCATAATTCCATCTTTGTCAGTCATGTAAAACCAATATTCTGTGACTACGGGATGTAAAACTGCCTTTATTGCTTGTTGACCTGGATTGCAAATTGGACTTGGCGGGAGCCCTAGTTGCCCGCGTGTTTTGTACTCTGACTCACTGTGTATTTGTTCATCGTATAAAACTTTTGGCCACCAATCAAAATCCTTGGAAAGTATTGCTTTTTTTATTCCCCCAATCTTATTTGCATTTTTGTTTGCCAGCGCGTATTGACTAGATGCGTCAACATCAAGTGGCCAATCGTTTTTTAGTCTTTTTAGCAATATTCCAGCGATTATTGCCATGTCTGTTGGATCAGAGGCTTCTCTTTCTATAAGAGATGCCATGACGATAACGTCTTTTTCTGGTAGTGGTGATGGTGCTGCTATTTCTTGCGCCTTTTTATCAAAGTTCTCTGTCATCATATTAACTAACGCTTTAGCGCTTGTGTTTTTATCTATAAAGTACGTGTCGGGGAAAAGTCTGCCCTCAAGATCCGAAGAGGCTTCATAAAAAGCCAGGGCATAATCCTGTCCTTTCTTTTTATTTAAATATGAAGCATATTCTTCTCTACGCCACCCTTCTAAGAAAGTTAGTCGTTCTAGTTGAACACCGCCTTTTAAACTCTTTACAACCTCTATGCTCGTTAATCCTGGTTCAATTCTGTATGTACCTGCTTGGATGTTGGTTCCTAGTTCTTTGTTAAACTTTAGGTAAAGAGACACAAACGAGGCGCTTTTTATAAATTTCTTTTGTTCTAGCTGCGTTAATATTTGTGAGACTGGTTCGCCCTCACTTATTTCAAATGTGTAATCATCTAAATCGCTTGGGACTGTGTATGAGCTAACGTTTGATATTGCAAAAATAGATATTAAAACAAGAGATATAACTGCAATTGATAGTAGTTTAACAATTCGTTTCATTGAGCTTCTTATTCACTGACTGCTTTAATGATATCGCCAACGTGAATCTCAACATTTTTCCCTAGTTTAATTCCACATTCATTACCTTCTGTTACTTCACCGACATCTTCTTTTCTTATTTTTAGGGATGTTATGCGAGATTCACTCACAACTTCACCATTTCTTTCTAGTAACACTTTATTGCCCTTCCTGACTCGCCCTTCAATTACTTTACTCCCTGCAACAATAGATTTGTCTGAGAGTTCAAAGAGCTCAAGTACTTCTGCAACTCCTAATACTTGCACTTCTAGCGCCTCTAGTTCACCTTGAACGACATCGGTAAGCTCTTCAAGCAATTCGTAAATTATTGTGTAAAGTCTTGTAATTATTCGTTCTCGTCTTGCGATATCTTCTGCTTTGCGGTCAATATCAACGTTAAATCCAATTACAATTCCACGTACGGGAACAGCCAAAAGTACGTCATTCTCGTTGATATTTCCTACCCCACTATGGATGATTTTAAAGCGGACTTCCTCGGAGTTTATACGGTTTATTTCAGCGGTTACAACCTCAAGTGTCCCTTTACTTTCTGTTTTAACAACGATTGGAATATCTTTAATCTCCTTATCGCGGATTTGCTGGAGGATGCGTTCTTGTGGTGATATGTACTCTTTTTGGTCTTCGAGTTCTCTTTTTGCTTGTTCAACAAGCTTTTGTGCTTCTTTTAGTTTAGGAACATAAGAGTATGTAACTCCTACCTCTGGAATTTCAACAAAGCCTAGTATTTCAACAGGAGTACCAACAGGCGCTTCTTTTAACTGGTTAGCTCGCCAATCGGTAAGAGATCTAATACGAGCATAAGTCGTTCCACCAACGATTATGTCGCGAACTTTAAGTACACCAGTTCTAACAATGCCGTGTGCAACAACCCCTTTCTTACCGTCTAAAAAGCTTTCTATTATCGTAACTGAAGGAGTTGCGTTTGGATCAACGTTTAAGTCAAGCTCTTTTGAGACTTCGATGATAGTGTTGAGTAATTCATCGATACCGATGTTTTTGATTGCAGAGGTTTCAACAACTGGAATATCACCCCCATACTCCTTTAGGTTAAGTTCGTGATCCGCCAACTCTTTTTTGACTTTGTTAACGTTTGCATTCGGTAAGTCAATCTTATTAATCGCAACAATGATTTTAGCTTTTGCGGATTTGGCATGACTGATTGCTTCCTGCGTTTGTGGCATTACTCCATCGTTTGCGGCTACAACTAAAACTACAATGTCTGCAATACTGCCACCTCGAGCTCGCATCTTGGCAAATGCATGATGCCCTGGTGTGTCAATAAATGTAATTTTTTGCCCTTTAACCTCTACTTGGTACGCACCAATTGACTGTGTTATTCCGCCAGATTCGGAGGCTTGTACGTTTGTGTTTCTGATAAGGTCGAGAATACTTGTTTTACCGTGGTCGACATGCCCCATTATTGTAACTATCGGGGGGCGCTTAGATATGCTAGAGATGTTTTTTCTATTTTTATTTTTTGCCATCAACGAGGATTATAACAGCCATGAACATATTAACCAACATTTTTAAGTTGGGTATTGAAATTTTAGAAATCTTATGCGATTATCTATACACAGCGCCTTAGAAATAAGGATTTAATGGCTACTAATAAAACGCTTGACACGCGTGGTATAAATAATAAGTAGCTTACTAGTTGTTGTTGCATGGCCAAGAATAAAAGCAAAACCCGCATTAATATAGGTGTCACATCTAAGAGTTCTCCATTAGAGGTGCCCAGTTTAACTGATGTTCAGTTCCAGTCATATGACTGGTTTTTAAATGAAGGGATTAAAGAAACCCTTTCTGAAATAGTACCCATCACAGATCACACTGGTGAAAACTACGAATTAGATATCCAAAACCTAAAAATTGCTAAGCCTAAAATTACGTGGACAGAGGCAATTGAAAAAGGGCGTTCATATAGTGCAAAGATAACTGCTACTGGAAGGCTTAAGAACTTCGAGACTGGGGAGCTTCAAACTCAAGAGGTTTATCTTGGCGAAATTCCTTTAATGACTCCTCGTGGTTCATTTATTATTAATGGAACTGAACGTGTTATAGTCCACCAGCTCACCCGCTCGCCGGGTGTTTATTTTGAAGCAAAGTTTAGTAACCGCTTAAACAAAAACTTATACGCTGCTGCAATTCGTCCTGAAAGAGGTGCTTGGATAGAGATTGAGACCAATAGAGATAACACATTAACTGCAAGAATTAACCGCGGGCGAAGAATTAATCTCACTACCCTACTTAAGGCTTTTGGCATTAAGCATAAAGACATTGCCTCGATGTTTGCAGATGTTGATAACGACCCAGAATTTTCATACATCGAGTCTACTCTTGCTAAAGATGTATCAACTAATCAAGAAGAAGCATTCCTAGAAATTTACGGAATTATGCGACCTGGAGATCCTAGAATTCTTGAAAATGCGGAAGATTACTTTGCAGCATTGTTTAAAAACCCAAGAAGGTTTTCTCTATCAAAAGTTGGTCGTTACAAAATAAATAAAAAGTTTGGATTAGATATTCCGAACGACCCAGAACATTTACTACTTCAAAAAGAAGATTTAATTGCAACGGTCAGGCGACTTATTGAATTAAATATAACTCAAGGTGAGCCGGATAATGTTGATCACTTAGGTAAT
>JALWZS010000025.1 GCA_027002475.1 bacterium
TGATGGCATCCTTTAAATTGTACCTCATTAACCCTTGTGCTGTAGAATTTAGATGTGCAGAAAGTTTTAGCTTTTATTAACATATCATTGAAAAACGTTATCGCTTACAGGGCTGAGGTTTGGTATTGGTTTGTATTAAACTTGATTCCTCTGTTTGTAACGGCTTATTTGTGGCTTGCTGTTTATAAAGACTCTAAAACAGTTGCTGGATACACGCTTTCGATGATGGTCACATATTATTTAGTAATCTTTTTTATACAAAGGCTTAGTTCTGCGCCAACTTTCTGGTTATCCTCACTTATTCAACAAGGTGGGTTATCTGCATTTTTGCTAAAGCCATATGGATTTATAAAATATGCCTTTATTCAAACAGTTACAAATCAACTCTCAAGTTTTATTCTTTCCTTGCCTTTAATTGCTTTGGTTATGTATTTGTTGCGGTTATATCTGATGTTTCCAATATCGTTTGTTTATGTATTGCTTTTTACTATTGCAGTTGTAATCTCAATTTTCTTGTCTTTAATAATCGGTCTTTTGCTGGGGAGCATAGCATTTTGGGCAACTGAAACCGGCAGCCTTTTTTATTCATACTCAACAATAGTTGGCTTTCTTGGTGGTGGAGCACTGCCACTTGATATGTTTCCAAGCGGTGTGCGAACGGTTTTGTATTATTTGCCATTTCAATATTTATTTAACTTTCCTTTACAAGTATATCTAGGTGATTTAACGTTTGTGCAAATTTGTGGTGGATTATTATTGGGATTTGTGTGGCTTGTGCTTTTTTCGGTTCTTTTAAATATAGTATGGCGACGCGGTTTGCGTGTATATGGAGCATATGGGGGATAGTGTGAGGAAATATTTGCAAATCTTACTACTCTTTAACAAGTATGGGTTGATGCGGTGGATGGAGCATCGTGTGGATTTTATCTTGCGAGTAATACCTTCTTCTTTGGGTGTATTTGCACTAATTGGTGGAGTGCTTGTTGTATTTAATAATATAAATACGATTGTTGGATGGAACAAAAACGAAGTTATCTTACTAACTGGTGTTTTTTATTTGGTCGGCGGTATATATTTTTCGATGTTTATTCAAAATGTTAGTCGAATAAATAGTTATATTAATAATGGGAGTTTGGATCTATTGTTAACAAAACCTATGAATAGCTTATTCACAGTTTCCTTTTTTAATGGTGTTAATTGGGGTGAAGCTACTGGGCTTATTGCAGGTTTAATAATAACGCCAATTGCAATTGTGGGGTTAGGAATCAACATTTCGATTTTGCGCGTAGTTGGCTTTTTGATAATGATATTATCTGCCGTGGTTCTTGCGTATGCTGTTTGGACAATAACAATGACTACCTCTTTCTGGTTGGGTCGAATCCGTGGGTTGCATGAAGTATTCATCTCTCTTTTCCAGATTAATAAATATCCAATAGGGATTTTTGGGGAAGGGCTTCGGAAAATTTTGCTTAGTATTATCCCGCTCGGTTTTATGACTTATGTTCCAACCAAGTTTTTGCTTGGTGATTTTGGATGGGAATGGGTACTCTTTTCAGTAGTGGCAGCTGTGGTGTTTCTCTTGGTAACTATCAAGTTTTGGAATCTTGGGCTAAAAGCATATTCAAGTGCTAGTAGTTAGCACAAACAATTAGCTAACAAACAAAGGACGTACATGTTTTAGAAGGTCTATCTGCACGAAAAATATTCCATGCAACATTTGCGTCCTCACAACAGATACCAAGAATTCCTTATAAACACTCCAGTACACTGGAGTACTAGAGTGTGTGCAATGCATTGGGGCATGGGGAGCGTTGTGTTGTGTTTGTTTCTTGAGCTTACTCTTGATTCATGATGGGCTGATGTCTGGTAAAATTTATGACTATGAACAGCACTAAGGTTATTAAATTGGATTCAGTAACGAAAGTTTATAAAGATGGAGACCGCACCGTAACGGCTCTCGATAATGTGTCATTGTCGATTGAGCAAGGAGAGAGTGTTGCGATTGAAGGTCCTTCTGGGTCTGGTAAATCCACTCTATTACAAATTCTTGGAGCGTTGGATGAACCCACATCTGGCAGCGTAAACATCTTTGGAGTGGAGCCATTTCAATTAAACGATAAAGAATTATCTAAGTTTAGGAATGAAACAATAGGGTTTGTATTCCAGTTCTTCAATTTACTTCCTTATTATTCTGCACTAGAAAATGTAATGGTACCACTTTTGCTGGGAGGAGTTTCAGAAACAGATGCAAGAGAGAAGGCAAAGACTGTACTTGATGAGTTGGGGCTGTCAGATAGGTTAAACCACCGCCCTAGTCAACTTTCTGGTGGACAAATGCAACGAGTCGCGATTGCTAGAGCTCTTGGTACTGAGCCTAAGTTAATATTAGCCGATGAGCCAACGGGGAATTTGGACAAAGAAAATAAAGCTATAATTGCTGATTTGCTTGCCAGTGTTTCGAAAAAGGGTATTACACTTATCGTTGTTACACATGATCAGTTGCTATCTGAGCGGTTCGGTAGAAAACTGCGTATAGACGGTGGACGTCTGTTGCAACCCAGTAACGAAAAGGTTAAAGATGAATCCTAAGCAGATACTAAAAGTTAGTTTGCGCAAGATGGGCATTTATAAAATGCGCGTAGCTGTAATAATAGTGCCTGTTTTAGTCCTTACCGCAATATCGGTGGTTGTTTCATCTGAATTATTTAGTATAAGGACCGTTATTCGTGACAAAGTTCTCGAGAAAATGGCCGCAGAACAACAGGTTATTTCTGTGACGGCATTTGACGAGGAGCTACCTGACGAATATAAATCAAAAGCGGAGCAGATTGATGGTGTTAAATTGGTTGGATTCGAATACGACCTACCTGTACAGCAGGTTGCGGTTGATTCTGTAGATGGTCATATTATTAAGCCATACATTGTACATACTTTAACTAAAAAGGTAGGGGATGTATTCAGCAACGAGCCTTTTGAGTATTCGGATGCGAACCCGGTACCTATAATTCTAAGCCGTAAAGCGCTAGTTTACCAAGAAGAAGATTGGGGGGGCAAAGATGAAATTCTAGTATCGTTCGACTCGCTTGGTAGTATCAACGACTTAAAAGATCAGGTGCCGGTGAAGTCGGTTAGTATAAGGAAACCATCGAAGGACCTCGTTAACAAGGAGGTTGAAGTTTCTTTTGGGGGGTTATACACGAATCCGTCGTATACTGTAATTGATACGGATAAAGGTTCTACTTATAAAAAGCTCTCAAGTGAACAGCTACAACACGAACAGAAAGCGCGTGAAGAGTCGATCTCTAAGTATTGGGACTATCAAAAACTGACAAATCCGATTACTTTTAAGGCAAAAATCGTTGCGATTCGTGAGGACTTAATGGAGTCTGCCATGTTTGTTCCACAGGATTTCGCGGATATAGTGTTAAACAAGATTACTACAAGGGAAAATGAGGCGAGGAAGTCGACCATTAATGGGGTGTATCTTGCGAGCGATTTTATTGGCTCTGCTACCCTTGATGAGGGCTTGAAACCAACACCGTTAGCAGTTACTAACGAACAGGTATTTTCGTTGGGGGAAGTGAGTTTGTTTATCGCTATCGGTGATGACAGTAGTAGTACAGGGAAGATATTTATTCCAGGTTTGATTCTTGATGATGCTGGTCACGCTGTAGCCGACGAGAGGATTTCACTTGATGATCTTAGCCCTCTTAGAATGGATGTGGTGATATCTGACGTGAAGAATAGGCGTCAAGTGAGTAACGACTTGTCCAAAGCACTTGGGGATAACGTTTCTGTGGGAGCCTTCTCGGCAATTAGCAGCATTACGATGTTTACTGATTTTGTTAATAAATTGATGGATTCGTTAACAATTATTTTCGTGATTGTTACCATAATCTCTGTTGTTGGTGTAATGAGTAAAATTGTAGCGGAAGGAGAACGTGAGATAGGGATATTCCGTGCGCTTGGTGCAACAAAGATGGCGATTCGTTTCTTGATCGTTGGTCAAACATTAATATATTTCTTGATAGCTTTGATTATTGGCGATATGCTCGGTGCTTTGTCTGTGTTTGCGCTTAGTTCTAAAATCGCTCATCAAGCCAACGCTTTAATCGAAAGAGGGCTAGATTATGTGTTGCCAATTAGTGTGCATTTTGAAACCGTTGACTTCTTGCATTTTGATATTGCAACCGTTTTGCAGCAACATTTGTTACTTATAGTTGTTGTAGCTTTAGTCGCACTTATCCCTGCATATCGCGCCTCAAAGATTACTCCTGTAGATGCTATGCGTCGGGAATAGGTGCTGTAGGTTTTCGCAGGGTTTTCTAACTTGATGCACTGGAGTATCGATTAACAAGAATTATCCAGACTTTTCGAGTTAGAAATAACGCTGCTGCCGTGATGGCAATGCTCATTGGTACATACCATAATGTTCCATTTCGAACCATGACATCAGCTGGCACGCTTGCCATAAAAACGATTGGTATAATAAGGAATAAAACGAATTTTAGTACGCCAAAATAAATTGAGTGAGGTTTCTCGCTAAACTTAAATATTTGATAGGGGAGCTCTACTAAAAAGTTGGCATTGATAAAGGTAATAGTAAGGCTTGAGAGTATTGTCATTATTGCGTATCCAATAGCTATTCCACAAAGAAAAATAATGCTTCCTGCAAATAGTCGAGTTAAAGTTATTGCGGTGTTAAGCTCTGGTAGGGTTTGTACGAGCATGAACAAACCAACCAATGCGCCTAAAAAACTGCTTGGGTATATTTGTATTGCTGTTAAAGAAAACTGATTATCGATTGGCTTTAGTAAAAAGAAATCCATAGTGCCATTTCTAACTCGCTCTGGTATGACGCGCGTATTCCATACATAAAAAAGTCCAGTCATTAACTCTGTGAAAATGATACTAAGGCTAATTAAAAACATAACCTCAGGTCTTGACCAGCCTGCAATTGAATTAACGTTTGCAAAAAGGATTTCATAAAATACAACCAGCCACGCGATATACCCTAGTTCAATAATTAGTTCAATGATGAAGCTGGTTCGATACGTCATCATATTTATAAACGTAAACCTTAAGTAAGTTTTGTATATATTTAAATATCGTTTTAGTGTTTTAATTGCCGAATGCTTCATATTTGTTGATGCCTTTTCTCCATAGGAATAAAGCAGCAAGATATACGACTACGAACCAGATGGTTATCGTTAGCAAGTCACGAGTAAGATTATTTACGTTACTTTTTTGAAGGGCATATTGAATTGGCACATAATAAAAAAATTTGAATGGGAGAAAGTCGGCGATCTTCCTTAATGTTGCAGGGAAAAAGTCTAATGGGAAGCTTGCTCCAGCAAAAATGCCAAACAGAAAAAGCTTTAGGTGTTGAACCCACCACAAAGTATCAAGCCAAAACGCTAGCCATGCAAATGCTAAGTCTATGAACATATTAAGAAAGTAAGCGGTAATCGCAAGAGGAAGACTAAAAAGTATTAGTGGTACAAAGTTAATGCCTGGAATTAGTAGGTAGGCTGTTAGTCCAATGACTACGTATATCGGTAGTATTACTAGTAATGTGCTCACTTTGGCGGCTAGCCAACGTGTGATGTATTGCAGCCAAATGTGTTGTGGTTTTAATAAGTGATTAGAAAGGACACCTTCTCTAATTTCATCGCCAATTGGTTCTGCCATACCAATTCCTGTAATCATGCCAATTATTGGAATTAGAAGGTAGTAATAAAAAGTGTCATTTAAACTTAAACCAGCGATTTCTTTTTGGTTCGCAAATATGCTGATAAATAGTATTCCAACACTTGCTAACCCTACAAGCTGTAAGACAAGTTTCCCAATAACATTTGATCTATACTCAATTGCGACAAGCAGATGAGTTTTGAACATAGAGATGTACTTTTTCATGACCTAATGCATTGATTATAGGTGGTGGGCAGGAGGATTAAAAGGCAACAAGTGTCTACTGCGGTGTTACTACTCGGCTAATGTTAGACTTGAAAGGTTTATATTATCCTTTTGTGTAAGCTTAACTATTTTGCACATTTCTGATTCGCAGACATAGAGATTATTTTGATACAAAAAGGCGGTTTGTTTGTTGTTTACTATTGTTGGATAAAGCGTAACTCCAGTAGCAAATGGTTCAAGATTATAGTCATCAAGATTAATAATGCTTTTTACAAGTAGGGTAATCATGTTAATTCTTTTTAGGGCGTTTCCGTCGATGAAGAACAAGTTGCCGAAAACATCTGGACCTAGTGCGGGTTCTAGAGCACTACCAAAAGATGAGGATGTAATGTTTACTGTATCTGATGCTTGCTCAAGCTTTTCATTAGTTTTGTATGCAATATATTCTTCTGGGGAGCCGTCAGCTTTATCTATCGATACTGTAACTCCTCCGCTTATCGGTGTATATACAAAGCTCCGGTTTTCTACCGGAATAGTTGTTGATTTATCTGTAGTTGTAGGGATAATTGTTACGCCACCTGAGGTGTGGACCCAAATACTACTAACTGAGTTAAACCATCCCATTTCCGGATACACGTATTCACCGCTTTTAAGGGTTAAACAGTCAAGCATTCGATAACCTTCAAGATCCTTCGGACTCGTTACATATAAAGCGTATTCTGTCTCTACTTGTTTTTCGGCTGCAAATACTTTTTGAGTAAATCTAGTGTTGGACATCTTTTTATTACAACTAATCGCTAATATTGCGATAGCTTTACTATCTGAGTCCCATTGATACTCTGCTGCATCAATATTTAACTGACTGACCTTATTATCTTTAGTGGAAAGTATTGATAAATATTTATTGCCATCGCCGTCTGTTTCAATCCAGCTTAAATACTCTTTGTTAGGTGATATCTTCAAATTTTCAATATGAGCGTTAGCGGAATATATCTCTTTTGTAGTGCCATCAGGAGAGTACTGTAGTATTTTAGAGGACAGATCAGAATCCGTAACGTCGGTTTCAACATAGTAAACACGTTTAGCTAAAGCAATCTGTGTAGCTTTAGGCGTATTGTTTGATGCTTTGTTTATTTTCCAGTAGTAGCCAAAAGTTAGAGCTAGTGCTACTACAACAAGTCCTAGTATTAGCGTTTTTTTATTCATTCAATATAACTATGTCTCTAATATAATCCATTTCTGATTCCAGTTCTAGTTGTTCATATTCGCAGGAATAGCCATCACAAAGGTACAGGTCTTTACCGTAACTGATAAGTGCTTTACCGTTGGGTGTAGTTGCTATTGATGGGATGTAGTTTGTATTATCTTTACATAAGTACTTTTTAGGTGCTGTTGCACCTTTGTCTAGCCTCCAAACACAATTGTTGAATAAATAGTATAAGTTACCAAAATTGTCTAACTTTAATGCAGTTTCAATATCTACTGGTGTATGTATGGTAATTGTATTAGGCAATATAGCGTCATCGGCAGGTGAGTTTTTATACTTTGTTGAGGGTAGCGGTGCATACTGGTTCTCGTACCAGATTCCAACGTTATGTGTCTTTAGCCATGGAGAATAGAGATAAGAGTAATGTGGAGAAGTGTTGTAATCGTGTTGCTCATGTGTCGCTATATTAATGCTAGTAACTCCATCGATGTGTTGCATCCATGCCGTTGTATCGTCTAGCCAACCTATACCTGAAGATGCATGCCCAACGCCACTACCATCGGATTCTTTACACAGAATGGTATTTATTGAGATCGGCGTTGCTATATCTACAAGATTTAACGAAACTGTCTGTACTCCAGGATATGTTGCAATTGTACGAATTAGTGGTAATTCGTTTGCTGCAGTCTGGTCGTTTGAGCAGTTGGGCTCAAGGAATAATAGGTGCTTGCTGTCTGGGCTCCATTCGTACTGGACTACTTCTTTACCAATTCGTGTGGTTGTGTTGTCGCTTAAATTTAGAACTACCAGTTGTTGTTTGTCTAAATGATTATTTTCTAACCAACTGATGAATTTGAAATTAGGGGAGACTTTTAAGTTCCACGATTGGGTGTTGTCTGAGTAAACCTCTTTAAGACTTCCATCTGAACCGCGCATAACGATTCTTGTGCTGGGTAGTAAGTCGTTTGTTACAAGAAAGAAAGTAGGAGTTTCAATTTTTATTAACCCCTCTTTGATAGGAACAGTTTTGTTTTGTTCGTTATTCTCGTTATTGGTTCTCCGAAATCCTTTTGTTAGGAAGAGTACGCCTAGTATTATTAGAACTCCAATCGTGTAAATTGTAATAGCTAACATTTTTTTATTCATATCTAATTTGTAACATAAGGGCAGGGCGCACCGCGCTCCTGCCCTTTTCATCGCGCGTGATTGTTGTTACCGCCTTTGGTTGGTTGAGTAAAATCGAAAGTCAGGGTCGTTACTGCTCGAGGAGCCATACTGCAATCCCATGAACGGCGGGTCTGTCGCAACTAGAGTGGCTGAGGAGATTTTGGTGTATCCCTTGAAGCCAATCCATGTTTTGACCCAGGCGCCATAGGGCTTATACCAGTCGGCCAACTTACCTCTGGAAAGTGCCCAGTAGCTTCCTTCTCGAGTAGCTGTGCCTTGTCCGTAGATCAAACCGCCACTTAGGTAATGGACAGCATGAAAACGCCAGCCGTCGACGACTTTATCGTCCCATGTTTCGTAGTGTCCATTTTTCCTGAGGGCGAAATGCAGGTGCGCTCCGCAGCTTCCGCATCCAAGAGTTCCAGTGTAGCCGATTGGCTTACCTTGAGGAACCCACTGACCAATCTTCACGTAACGCTTGGACAGATGGCAATACTCCGTAGTCCAAGTACTGTTATGGCGAATTCGAATGCCATAACGTCCACAGCCAGGCACGCCACTAGCGTCTTCAACAGTGCCACTTCCAGCAGCTAAAACGGTAAAGTACCCGCCGAAATCGACTGCATAGAGTTTGCTAAGTGGCTGTACTGACCAGTAGTAGCTTGGACCATATGGACCATGCAATCCGGTTGTCCAAATCTTGTAGTACCCTTTGTCCCACGGGAACTTGAGGTTCGGGTAAGAAGAGGCACTGGCCGTTTGCGGGGTAGAAACTGCAAATGCGACCACTACAAGCAATGCGATCAGTGTGATCACCGAGAGAGTGCGTACAGCGAATCGCTTGTTGAGAGTGAACATGAGAATCCTCCTTGATATTGAGAGTGTGAAAAGGCGATTTAGTTAACAATGTGCGCGACACTACAAATATATACATGCATATATATCTTTGTCAAGTGCCAATTATTGTTTTAATGAAAGTGGATGTTGTTGTGGTTGTTAGTCGTAGGAACTGGTATTAAAGATTAATAATTTCCTGTGCTTAAACAAAAGTGCTGGAAGATTGTCAGAATTACTTGCTAGCAAAAATACCTGATCGTTGGATTTATTATTTGTGAGTATGTTTTCTACACATAAATTGCCATGTTATACCTAAGACATTGATGTAAAAGCGTTTGGGCGCATTCCTTTACAAAACAGAAACATAAAGAATCCTTTATAAACACTCCAGTACACTGGAGTACTGGAGTGGAATGGGCTGGGTAGTTAAATTATGTTGTGCACAACGTGCTTATTCTTTATCTCTATCTCCATTTTTATCATTCTTTATTTCTAGGGGTTGCATTCAAATGTCTGTGTTAACGGTATAATGAATATGTCGTGTCTGAGATAAAGCTTAATAAAAAGCAAAAAGAAGCAGTTGCTCACAGCGGTTCACCACTTCTTGTTATTGCTGGTGCTGGAACTGGGAAAACAACCGTTATTACTGAGCGAATAAAGTGGCTAATTCAAGAGCAAGGTCTAAAGCCAGAAGAAATTTTAGCTCTAACCTTTACGGAAAAGGCAGCGAATGAGATGGAAGAACGTGTCGATGTTGCGCTCCCGATGGGGTTTACTCAAACATGGATAATGACCTTTCACGGTTTTTGCGAGCGCGTTCTTCGTTCTGATGTTGTGCAGCTTGGGTTGGATCCTGGCTTTACTATTTTGTCTGAAGCTGAAACTCAGATGTTTATAAAAGAGCATCTTTTTGAGTTTGACCTTGATTATTTTCGCCCTAAAGGTAATCCGACAAAGTTTATTAGTGGTCTAATTACACATTTTTCAAGACTTAAAGATGAAGACGTCGCGCCCAATCAATATTTGGAGTGGGTTAAGGGTTTGAAAGTTAACGAGTTGGAGGGAGAGGAAAATCAAAGCTCCGAGATGATTGAAGTCGATAAGTACCTAGAACTTGCTAACGCCTATAAAAAATACGAAGAACTAAAGGTAAAACACTCGGTTATGGATTTTGCAGACCTTATCAGCAACACTCTAAAGCTTTTCAGACAAAGACCCAACGTACTCAAATACTATCAACAAAAATTTAAGCACATCCTAATTGATGAATTTCAGGATACAAACTATGCGCAAAATCATTTGGCTATTATGCTTGCGGGAGATGACAAAAACATAACCGCTGTAGCCGACGATGATCAATCAATTTACAGATGGCGCGGTGCTGCAGTGTATAACGTTCTTGACTTTGAAAAGCATTTTCCTAATACAAAAACGGTTGTTCTTACAGATAACTATCGCTCGACTCAAAAGATCTTAGATCATTCTTATAAACTTATTCAAAATAACAACCCGGACCGTCTTGAAATAAAAGCGAAAATAGACAAGAAACTGGTCGCTTCTAATCCCAAGATTACAAACAAGCGATCGAAAATAAAATTGATTTGGGAAGAAAGTGTTGAAGATGAGGCTGAACTTGTTGCTCGAGTAATCAAGCAACAAGTTAGTGAGAAGACTAAAAAATCTTCTCGAGGCGATGGTTTTGTACACTCCGTGGAGAAGGCTGGTAAGACTTCTCAAAATGAATCTTTAAGATTCAACGATTTTGCAATTCTTGTTAGAGCAAACGATCATGCGCAGCCATTTGCCCGCGAACTTAGGCGTCAAGGTGTTCCGTACCAGTTTTTAGGTCCAGGGCGTCTTTTTAAGCAAAACGAGATTAAGGATATTATTGCTTATGCCCAAAGCCTTGTTGACTTAGACAACAGCCAAGCAATGTATCGAGTGCTAACTAGCCCGATTATCAATATCAATGGCAGGGATATTCAGTGGTTAATTACTAAAACAAGGCAGCTTCACACTTCGCTTTTTAGAGGGATTGAAGAGTTTTTGAAATCGTTAGGGCAAGAAGAGCCAGATGAAATTTGGGCAAATCATGGAGTAAGTAGTGAGTCGATAAATAAGCTAACTCGTTTGATGGAGATGATGAAGCGCCATATGGACAGGATTCCAAACTCTAGTCCTGGTGAGATTTTGTACTTCTTTTTAGAAGATACTGGCGAGTTACTTAAAATGCGTGATCCAAGTTCTGCGCATGAGGCAAGAAAGGTTGAAAATATAAGTGCCTTTTTTAACAAAATAAAGGCTTATGAGGTCGGTCACCCAGAAGGCAAGTTAAATGATTTTGTTGAGTATCTGAACTTTCTAATTGATTCAGGCGAATCGCCACTTGCTAGTCAAATCGACTGGACAGAAAACGATGCTGTAAATATTTTGACGGTACATTCTGCCAAGGGACTAGAGTTTGACACAGTCTTTTTGGTTAATCTTGTTAATCAGCGTTTCCCAACGACAAATAAAAAGGACAAAATTCCTTTGCCAGAAAAGCTAGTTAAAGAACCCGCGCCAGAGATAGATCCGCACATAGGTGAAGAACGGAGGCTGTTTTATGTCGGCATGACGCGGGCTAAACGCAATCTATATCTTACTGGGGCTAAGTTTTACCACGAGGGAAGTAAGCGTCCTAAAAGACTGAGTCCTTTTGTAGAAGAAGCGCTAGGTCGAAACTTAGGCGATTATAAGTTGCAAGCTTCAGAGTTAAAGGGTGTGGAATTAGAAGATAAAAACAAACAAAATCTTAAAGCAATTGAGTCATTTAAACCAGAGGCTCCAACGAAGCAATCATTACCTTTGGAAGAAAAGTATAAGGTGAATTACTTAAGCTATTCTAGGATTGAAAGTTTCCTAACTTGCCCATTACACTACAAACTAGAGTACATTTTAAGAATTCCAAAACTGCCAACAGCACCTGTTGTTTTTGGGGAAGCGGTTCATAACGCATTGCGAGATGTTTACAAAATGCTTCTTGCTGGGCAAGTTAAGCGCGATGCGGATGAAATGGTTAAACTCGCTTTAGAGTATTACAAGATGCATTGGACTCCAATAGGCTTTAGTAGCAAAGAGCACGAAAAGGAAAGATGGGAGAGCGGGCTGAAAGTAATTGGAAACTTTATACGGCAGGATTTAAAACGCGAGTTTGAACTTGTCGAAATAGAAAAACCGTTTGAGTTTAACTTGGTGTCGGATCTTCGAATTGGTGGAAGGATCGATAGAATAGATAGACTTCCTGATGGGCGACTTGAGATAATTGATTATAAGACTGGTAAGGTGCCAGACGCGAGAACGTTTAAAGATAAGAAACTACAGCTTTCAATCTATGCATTAGCGATGACGAATGAAGCGTTGGGTGGTGAAAAGTTAGAAAACTTACTACTTACCTTTTATTATCTCGAACATGGTGAAAGGAAAAGCGTTGAGCACTCTAAAGAAGAGATGAAAGAGGCCAAAGAAAAGATTCTTGAAGTAAGAGAGCAAATAGAAAAAAGCGACTTTGAGTGCAATCATTCGTACTACTGCACTCATGGTTGTGAGTATGATTTGTTTTGTGGGTAAAATAAGTTATGGCTAGGAGAAGTAGAAGAAGATTCCCAACAAATGGTCTTCCAGTAGATTTATTTAATCGGACCAAGGAGTTTGGAGAGAAGAAATTGGGTATAAAAGCGGAGGATGGGATGGCTACTCATTTAGTTGACTGGTTTGATAGTAGAGCTACGGAGTATCCTGATGCAGTCCGAGTTACTTTAAATAGGGCTGATTACATGGATGACCAATACAATAAAACAGATTATTTAATAGGGTTGGAGCGAGGGGATAAGAGAAAAGAGTATAGGGTTCAGTTTAAAGTTCAAGAGATATCTACGGAAGATAAAATAAAACATTTAAAGCTCGGGGTCGTACCAGTAGATATGCCTAAGTATAAAGAATACGATTGGGACGATCGATGTGAAGTGTTTTTGATTAAGTTCAAGAGATACGCCAAATTACTTAATGAATATCGTGCTCGTTTAAAGATGAAGAAACGAGATCCTTTGACAAGAGAGGACATTGAGAGGGTGGAGCAGGAGATTTCTGCCGCAATCGATAGATACTTTTCTAATAAAAATAAACGGTTGCGCCAAAAGGTTCCACGTGGGTACATATTTAGTCCTACTTAACATAATGGCTTTTGTGCACTGTCTGATGTTCAGCTACAGCGTTTTTGGGGTATACTTTTAATATGCCTAAGGGATTTGGTGGGTCTTATAGAAGACCCAAACCTAAACGACCGCCGGAGCGTCTTGGCGGATGGAATAGTACTCGTTATCCTGAACGTAGGGAAAAGATTAAAGGAGACATTGTTCGTGGTGATGGTTTATGGGTTCCCCCAAATCCAGATTCTTCTGAAGTTTTACATGGAGGGCGGCTTTACTTAACCGATTCTGACATGGAACGTTTCCTCAAATATGAAGCTGTGGATAATGCTAGAAAGTATGCTGTTCAAGAAGGTGCTTTGTACGATGACCTTAGGGCGTTTTGGGGGGCGGTTGCAAAGGAAGTTAGACGGAAGGCAGAAACTGTAGAAGCTTTCCGAGGCGTTAAAACTGCAACCGACGTAGCTAATAAATTTAGGATTATTAAGGTAGAGCAACTGCATGAGTACCTAGAGCAGAAACAAAAAGAAAGGGACGACGAACAAAAATTGAGAGAACGGATTGGGGAGGCTCCTTTACCAGGAGACGAAGAACCGTTTTTTCAAAAGGTCGTCGTTGATATTGGTGACCCAATAGATCGACTAGAAAACCCTGACGATTACATCCCTGAAAGATTTAGTTATGTGTTGGTACGACGAGAAAGTGACATCGGCTATCCTGATGAAATAGACTTTTTTATGGAACCTGAGCGTGATGGCGAGTTGGATACTCCTATAGAGGAAAGCCTACACAGGCACGAGAAAGGTAAGCTCCGTAAAAAATGGGAGAATAAAATGCGTCCACATGATGCAAGCAAAAGACGTAAAGGACGACGCGAACACACTGTTCCTAGTGTTAAAGAGACTGATCGCGAGTGGGAAATCGCGGTACAAGACCTGCAATCTAGAGTGAACACACTTGGCGATGGGACATATGAAGATTACGTAAGGTTTGTTGCTGAAGCTAACGAAAGGTTAGGACTTAACCTTAAAGCCGCCGATGTGGATTCGTGGGATGAACCAGAGAATTTATCTAAACTGGAGCATGTAATTAATAGTTTGCACCCCCTTGACCCTCCAGAGCCAGAGGGGACGGAAAAATGGCAAGGAACTATTAGTCACGGCTATGAGCCTCGAGGACCGATGGGATCAGGGGATGAGACTAAAACTGGTGTCCGGCAGGGCTTATTAGCGGATATGGAACGGCAGTTAGGTCCATTGAGAGATTGGGGTGTAGATGATGTAAATGACTTATTACCTAAGAGGTTTAGAAGTATTATTGAAAGTGGGCAGCTTGCTACTAGTTGGGGTGAGACTGTAGATTGGAGAAGGTACTTGGATAGGGGGAGTGAGGACCGTGAGTTTGAGGATAAAAAAGTAAGGGTTGTATTTTTAGACGGTAAAGGAGACTTTACGGTAGAAGATATTAACCTTTCAGATGTTGATGCTGCACAACTGGTTGCTCTTAATGGCGCGAGTAAACCGACACATATTGCTCTACGAATACCGACTAAGGGGATTGCCATTGCCCCAACGAGCACTGTTCAGCCAGAGGATTTATTAAAAGCGGGTTTAGTGCGGTTTGTGAGTGGCGATGGTAGAGATACATGGGTGGGACCCACGGTATTGCAAGAATTAGAAAAAAAGATACGGGACGAGGAGCGTAGGCGTAAGTTTTTTGGTGTTGGATCGAAATACGGCTGACACTTTAATGTATCGAGCTTCGCGTTTCTTAAACTTACTAGGTTTTCCTTTCTAGATGTTATATTAGATTTGTATCCGAAATACTAGCTAGTAACAACTTAATGAATAAATTTATAAAACACGACCAGTTGCGTGCTGTAGTTTTTATTGCTTCGTTGGCGAAGTCGGCTTTGCTGTGTTTGTGATTATGAACTTTTTAAGTAAACAGACAAAAAACCAAGATAAACGTTTAGCACTATTTAAACTCTTAGCATCTGCATTGGTTGTTGTTGGGGCACTAATGCTTTTTACTAATTTATTTTTAAGTAAGGGGCAAAACAACACAAACCTTAACGTTAAAGCGTCTTCTTCATATGACGTATTGGCAGTTAATGTTTCTAAGTCATCGTATTTTGTTGGTGAAGATGTGGAATTTGATATGTCAGTTCTTAATAAGCGCGGTAATATGGTTTGCAATGCTGATATCAAGCTAGAAGTTAAAGAACCAGATGGTAATACGGTGAATCTTTCAACTTACGATGGTGGTGTTGTAGTAACTCCGTCTTGCAAAATTAAAGATGGTGCAACTAAACCAGATTACACTGCAACTTATACCCCAGAAAAAGAAGGACAATATCATGTGAGTGTTATAGCTTCCTATAAAGGTGTGGAGTTAAAAAAGACTCTTAATTTCCTAGTAGATAATAATCCGGACTTTGTAATTTCGCGTGATTTTCCAACTCGCATATATCCACCAACACAATACACTGCTAAGTTTACTGTTTGGACTAAAAGTAGCTTTAGTGGGGTAATTACCGAGCTTATTCCGTCTAATTTTGAGTTGTTATCAAAAGATGGAGACTATTTTGTAAAAAAGATTAAAAACAATTATCAGTTAAATTGGAAGGTTTCTTTAGAGGCCGGTGCAACTAAAGAATTTAGTTACACGTTTAAATCATCGGGTAGTTATCCAGACTACAAAGAGCTTGGTCCGATTGCAATTATTGAGAAAGGGGAGAAATTATTTGAAGAAGCCAGAAGTTGGCAACTAGCAATTGATTCTATTGGGCAGATTGGTATGTGGAGACATACTGGTGGAGCAAGTCCGACTACTAGTTGGGCGAAAGTGGCTTGGGACGCTCAAGATAGAAATGATGGCGGGATTTATACTAGAGACGGGACCAACGAAAATATAACCCTGCCATCAGGGCGTTTCTTATTGGTGTATCAAGTTGCTTGGTACGCGTCAGGGCAAAATGGGCGAGGAAACGTTGAGGTCGGATGTTTTAAGGATGGTTCCTTAGTGCAGGGATCTTTAGGCTCTGGATATCAAAGAAATACTGCCAATGATGCAGCTTGGGCTAAGGCGCAATGTATTGTTGATTCGAATGGTTCGAATACAATCTCTATTCAGCACAGAAGGGATACAGATGCATATGTAGGTAGTTTTGATGCTAATCGTACATGGCTTAACATAATTGAGATTCCAAGCAATACGGATTATGGGTATTACACAGATGGGACAGATACTAGTAGCGATGGGGGAACGACTTGGAATGATGTTCCTTTTGATAGTGCCATAGAGTCTGGAAGTTCTATAGTCCAACAAACACCCACAACGATTGATTTAGCGGCTAATTCAGAATACTTAATTTTGTACTCAGTGCCTTATGACAATTCAAGTACTAACCGGACTGCACGTTTTACGCAGCTGATTAGTGGCAGTTCACATATTCCTGGCTCTTATGGATATGGTTATATGAGAACGTCTAGCGATCAATACGGCGATCCAAACTCTATGTTCCTATATAGGACGGGTGGAAGTACTGAAACTATAAAACTTCAAGCGCGGCGTTCACTTCTTGGGAGTCCGGTTGATGGTACTGTTAGTCGTAGAACAAACGCATCAGGTCTATGGATTATTAAACTACCAAGTTATGTGGAGTCTTTTATTTCTTATGATTCTACTGGTGGTCAGGATGCAACGCTTGCAGCATTTAATGCAAATGTTTTTGAGACTGAGGTCTCGGGGAATGATAGTGTGTTTTTAGGAAAAACCTCAAATAGTGCGCTAAGTGCATCGGAGGCTTCAGATGCGCTGTTAATGTCATCAATTTATATTGCTCGTGCGTCATCAAATAGTACGCGGTTAACACGAGAAGCTGTCTGGAGGGTTAATGGGACTAACCAAGCACAAGGTGCGCACGGTTCATATAACCGTGGGGCATACGGAAGTAAAGATGTTTACGACTCGGTTTTAAATCCAATTGGAATCTTTTCTTTAAGTAGTGGCGATAGCATTAATTTGGAGATTGGAGAAACATTGGACTCCGGATGGAATGATGGTGGTGGTAGCCCGACAACACAAGGTGGTTATGTTGGATTTAGTGCTTTAAACCTTGATTCGCTTAGCGTTCCTTTGCCAGATGCTCCTATTTTGTATCCGGACGACGGCGGGACTAATCAGATTGCATTTAATAACTCAATGCAAAACGATACTACACCAATAGTTCGAGTTTCCGCAACTAATCGAGTTGATTTTAACTATTTCCAAGTGGAATTTAATACGGCTTCGGATTTTAGTGGGACTTCATATACACAAACCTTTAGCGGAACGTACTCTTCTGGTGTTGCCTATAACTTGCAAACAACTTCAAGTTTGGGTCTGCCTTCTACTGATGGTGTTACATACTACGTTCGAGCAAGGGCGTCTACTGATGGTTCATCTTATGGTAACTGGTCAACTAATACATGGACATATACATATACCAGTTCTGCTGGTGAAGTTTCTTGGTACCAGACAACAGACGAACAGTTTGACACAGGCACGTTATCTGCGACTCAGACTAACGGGAGTGGGTCGGTTGAACTTACAGGTGGTTCCGGAAGTCAGGTATTTGCGTCTGCTACTAGTACGACCTGGACAGTACCCTCTGGTGTTACTGAAATTACAGTTAAAGCTTGGGGCGCGGGCGGTGGTGGTGGCGGCGCAGGTAGTTCTGGAAACGGTGGTAATGGTGGTGGCGGCGGTTATGCACAGTCAACACTGTCCGTAACCCCTGGTGAAACCCTAAATGTTTATGTCGGTGGTGGTGGCGGCGGTGGAACCGTTTATGGAACTACAACTGCGGCTGGTGCTGGTGGCGGTGGCGGCGGAAGAAGCGAAATCGAGCGCGGAACTACTCCTTTGATTGTTGCTGCTGGTGGTGGCGGAGGAGGCGGTGGTGATAACTCTTCTGCTACTCCTGGTGGTAATGGTGGTGCTGGTGGTAGCAATACTGGTGCAACTGGTGGTTCCTCAAGTAGTGCTGGTGGTGGAACAGGTGGAGATACATCAACTTCAAGTGGTGGAACAGGTGGAACTGGTGGTGAAAATGCTGGCGTAAATGGTGCACTCGAAAGTGGCGGAGATGGTGGTAATGGTGGTGCGGCTGGTTCTGGTAGTGGTGGTGAAGCAAATGGTGGTTCGTCAAATGGTGGAGATGGTGGTATTGGTGATAGCGCTGCTTATGGCGGCGGTGGCGGCGGTGGCGCAGGTCACTATGGCGGAGGCGGTGGAAGTTCATCTCTTGCTAGCGATGCCGGAGCTGGTGGCGGTGGCGGTGGCTCTAACTATCTAACAGGAACTGCTCAAACAAACTCTCAAGCAAGTGGCTCTACTCCACCAAATACAAGCGATCCTGATTATGCAGGTTCTGCTGGGCAAGGTGGCTCTGGTGGAACAACTTGTACAGATGGAACATGTTCAGGAAGTTCAGGCTCTGATGGTCGCATTGTAATCAACTACAGCGGTGGCACGGGCACAATAATGTCGCCTGAAATAGATTTCGATTGGAATATAAATG
>JALWZS010000026.1 GCA_027002475.1 bacterium
TAATCACACCATCAGAAGTAAGCTCAAATCTAGCTAGGTTTGATGGTATTCGATTTGGTCATGATAGAGACCATTTTGGTGCAGAAGCCAAAAGGCGAATAATGATTGGTACTTTTTGCTTATCTGCAGGTTATTACGATGCGTACTACCTTAAAGCTCAAAAGGTAAGGACACTAATTATTAAAGACTTCAAAGAAGCATTTAGCAAAGTAGATGCGCTTCTTGCTCCGGTATCGCCGTCATTGCCACCAAAACTTGGCGAATTTGAAAATGACCCCATTAAAGAATACATGATGGATGTTTTAACGGTGCCGGTAAATCTGGCGGGAGTACCAGCACTGTCTGTTCCTGCAGGATTTTCAGGATCAGGTCTTCCAATTGGAGTTCAATTTATATCAGACCATTTTAATGAAGGGCTTTTGTACCAATTAGGAAATGCTTTGGAACAAGAAACGCAGTACTACAAAATCGAACCGAAACTAGACTAAAAAATGAACAAAGACGTAAAAGAAAAATACGAAGTAATAATAGGGCTTGAAATACATGTCCAGTTAAAAACGAAAAGCCGCATGTTTGGTGCCGCACCCAACGATACGTGGGGAGCTAAACCAAACAGCAAAGTTGGAATCGTTGACCTAGGTTTACCAGGAGCCTTACCAGTTCCTAACAAAACAGCAATCGAGTGGACTCAGCGATTTGGCAAAGCTCTAAATTGCTCCCTTCGCAAATTTAGTAAGTTTGACAGAAAAAACTACTTTTACCCTGACTTGCCAAAAGGTTACCAAATATCCCAATACGACCAGCCTCTTTGCGAAAATGGATACTTAGATATAAAGCTAGAAAACGGCGAGAAAAAAAAGATACGTATAACCCGTATCCATCTTGAAGAAGATACCGGAAAATCATCACATAAAAATGGGAAAACTTATCTAGACTTTAACAAATCAGGTACTCCTTTGATGGAACTAGTTACTGAGCCGGACTTTAGAAGCGCTGATGAAACATCCACCTTTGCCAAAATGATTCAAGAAGCAGCAAGGCGGTTAGACATTAGCAATGTCGATATGGAAAAGGGGAATATGCGACTTGAGGCAAATATTTCTGTTAGAAAAAAGGGCGAAACTAAGCTGCCTGACTATAGAGTGGAAGTAAAAAACATAAATAGCTTTAGGTTTATGAGAAATGCAATTAACTACGAGATTGATCGTCAAATCACAGCTTTAGAAAAAGGCGAAACACTATACCAAGAAACTAGAGGCTGGGACGAGGTTCATGGCAAAACCTTTCTGCAACGGTCCAAAGAAGACGCCCAAGACTATCGTTACTTCCCAGAGCCAGATATTCCACCACTAGTATTTGATGAGGACTATTTTGACAGAGTACTCGCTAACCTACCAAAGATGCCATGGGAGCTTGAAGATGAGTTGCTACAGCAAGGTGTACGAGCAGACTATGCAAGTTTAATTGCCTACAGTGACAAAAAATTGAAAATATATGAAGAGATAAAATCTAGTAATGATATTGCAGCAGAAGAACTCGCGAAATTAGTAGCCAACTCTAAAACCAAAGACGAGGTTCTTGATAAACTTAAAAAGAAATCTCAAAGCAGTGCAAAAGGTTCTTCTTTACCCGACGATGAGCTAAAGGGTATTGTAGTAAATGTGATAAATGAAAATCCCAAGGCAATAGAAGACTACAAAAAAGGCAAGGAAAATGCCATTAAATTCTTAGTTGGTCAAGTAATGAAAGTTAGTAAAGGTCAGGCTGACCCAAAGAAAACACAAGAACTAATCCTATCAAGTCTTACTTAGCAGCATCATAAGGATATTTCCTACTAGAGAGTGTTTTTTCTAAAACTACCTAATAAAGTAACTCTTGCCTAACTTGCCAGTAATGGTACATTGACATGGGACAGTTACACTTTTCTTAAAGAGCGTAATCTGTAAAAAACAGTTATGTCATTTGTGCATTTGCATAACCATAGTGAATACTCGTTACTAGATGGACTTAGCAAAATCAATGATATCGTAAAGCGTGCCAAAGATCTTAATATGCCGGCCATTGCTCTTACTGATCATGGAGCAATGCACGGGATTATTAAATTTTACGTAGCAGCTCGCAAAGAAGGAATTAAGCCAATTATTGGAATGGAAGGCTATCTTGCTAAAAGAACCTTACACGACAAGCAAAGCGGCATTGATAGTGAGCCATACCACATTCTTTTACTAGCAAAAAACTATAAGGGCTACCAAAACCTAATGATGCTATCAAGTATCTCTTACATTGATGGTTTTTATTACAAACCGCGAATCGATAAAGACACACTCCGAAAATACTCAGAAGGAATAATCAGTTCAACTGGCTGTATTGGCGCCGAAATACCTCAAACCTTACTTTACGGAACGTATGAACAAGCAAAAGAGTTGCTGAAAGAAAACCTTGAAATATTCGGCAAAGAAAACTACTTCGTAGAATTACAACGCCATCAACTAAACAACATAAACGGCGAACTGTACAAAATGCAAGAAAAAGCTAATGAGGGGCTTCTTAGACTAGCTAAAGAATTTGATTTACCCGTTGTTGCAACAAACGATGCTCATTATGTAAACAAGGACGATGCTGAAGCTCAAGATGTTTTGCTTGCCATACAAACTAAAGACTTGATTAACGATCCAAATCGCAAGCTAACGATGATAGACTCGCCCGATTTTTACTTAAAAGACAGGAAAGAGATGCTCGAGCTTATGAGAGAACACCCTGAAGCCGTTGATAACACACTCATGATAGCCGACATGATTACAGATGATTATGAGATTCCAATGGGCAAAATGATTTTCCCTAAGTACGAAATTCCAGGTAACATGAGCGCAGATGAGTATTTAAGAAAAATAGTTTACGACCGTGTCCATGTGAAATACAACAAGCTAACAGACGAGCTAAAGGAACGAATTGATAGGGAGCTTAGCATTATTAGCCAAAAAGGGTTTAGCACTTACATTTTAATTTTCGAGGATTTAGCAAGATACTGCAAAGAAAACAACATCTTAGCAATTGCCAGAGGTTCGGCAGTCGGTTCTGTTGTCCACTATATTTTAAATATTAGCCCACTAGACCCGTTGCAGTACGATTTACCTTTTGAGCGATTCTTAAACCCTGAACGACCAACACCACCTGATATTGACCTAGACATTCAAGATAACGCTAGAGATCAGCTAATTGCGTATACAGCAGAAAAATATGGAAAAGAAAAGGTGGCGCAAGTTGTAACTTTTGGAACAATGGAAGCACGTGCTGCCGTTCGCGACGTAGCAAGAGTCTTAGGAATTCAGTACGCAACAGCTGACAAAATTGCCAAACTAATTCCACCGCCAAAACAAGGCTTCCACCAAAGCATTGAAGAGGCAGTCGATACGATACCTGAGCTAAAACAGCTTTACGACTCAGATCCAGAAGTTAAAAAGGTTATTGACTTAGCTAAAAAAATACAAGGTGTTGCAAGACACGCCAGTACGCACGCTGCTGCCGTTATTGTTGCAGACAAAGATATTCGAAACTACACACCGTTGTATCAAGATAGAAAGTCCGGGCGCATCTTAACTCAATACGATATGTATAGCCTTGACTTAAACGCTGTTGATGACGCGATAGGTCTTGTTAAACTAGATTATTTGGGGCTTAGAACATTAAGCGTTGTCCAAGACACAGTTGCTCTAATAAAAAAGCATCAGGGAATAGATATCGATATTTACAAAATTCCGTTAGATAAAAAAGAGGTTTTCGAGACTTTCCAAAAAGGCGATACCACAGGTATTTTCCAGATGGAGAGTTCAGGATACCGACAACTAAATAAAGAAATGAAGCCAGACCGATTTGAAGATATTAGTGTTATGTGTGCACTGTATCGTCCTGGTCCAATGGCAATGATCCCCGAATACATTGGGCGAAAACAAGACCCAAGCAAGGTCACATATCCACACGAAGACCTAAAAGATGTGTTAGGAGATACTTACGGAATTATTGCTTACCAAGAGCAATGTTTATCAATTGCAGTAAAAATGGCAGGTTATTCGGTAGGTCGGGCTGATTTACTAAGACGTGCGATAGGTAAAAAGAAGAAAAAATTGATGGAGCAAGAGAAAAAAAGCTTCATTGAGGAATCACAAAAACAAGGATACACAAAAAAAGAGGCGGAAACGGTTTTCGAGTTTATAGAAAAGTTTGCTGCATACGGATTTAATAGAGGTCACTCCGCAAGTTACGGACTTCTTGCTTACCAAACTGCGTACCTTAAAACATTTTATCCCTTAGAGTTCTACACGGCTCTGCTAACAAATGAAAGCCATAACACAGATAAAATCGGCACAATAATCAACGAGTTAAAGATGAAAGAGATTCCAGTTTTACCACCTAACGTTAATAAATCATATGAAGTTTTCTCTATCGAGGAAACCGAAGACGGAACTCGTGGAATTAGATTTGGTCTAAGCGCAATCAAAAACATTGGCTACGCAAGTGTTGAGCAGATAGTGAAGGAAAGAGAGAAAAACGGCAAGTTCAAGGGCTTACTTGATTTTTGTAACAGAGTTGACCACCATTATGTAAACAGCAAAGCTATGGAAAGTTTGCTTTATTCAGGGGCATTTAAAGACTTCGGTACAATTTCGTCCCTTCAAAAAGTTCTACCAATTTATATAGAGTCAGGTGCTAAAGTACAAAAACAAAAAGCAATAGGGCAAAACAGCCTTTTTGATACTGGCGAGTCAGATTCAATTCAATCCGTACCTAAAATTCCAAACTTGGAAGAAGTTAACGAACAGCAATTATTGGCATGGGAGAAAGAGTATCTAGGCTTTTACTTAACAAAAAATCCACATTTAGAAAAAATCCAAAAGATGAGACAGTACGTTACTTGCGCTTTAGACGAATTAACAGAAGATATGTCTGGCAATCAAGTTGTACTAGGTGGCTATGTTACCAGAAAAAGCGTTGTTACAACTAAAAAGGACAATCGGGAGATGGCATTTTTGACAGTCAGCGATGATAGTGCAAGTATTGAGGTTATTGTTTTTCCCGATGTATACCAAAACGGCGCAAGAAGTATCAATGAAGACTCGCTAGTTATGGTCTCAGGAAAACTAGATTTACAAGATGATGGAAGCTTTAAACTAATAGCAAATAAATTACTGATACCTGATTTATAAAATGGTATGTATAGAATTGCCTAGCATAGCGAACAATAGTGGACATGGTTGGCAGGGGGTTGACAAGAGTGCTAACATATTAAATGTACAGTAATTAAGGAGGTTAAATAATATGCTTTGTGAAGTTT
>JALWZS010000027.1 GCA_027002475.1 bacterium
GCAACGCGTAGCCTTAGCGCGAGCACTAATCAACGATCCTAAAATAATTCTTGCAGACGAACCAACAGGAAGCTTAGATCCAGAAGCAGGGCAAACTGTAATGAAACTTATCAGAGAATTAAGTCAGATTGGAGAAAGAGCCGCCATAGTAGTAACGCATGATAACCGAATAGAACCGTTCGCAGACAAAATACTTTATTTAAGCAATGGGACTATTCGACACCAACTAGCCTCGTATAGTCAATATGATGAAAGCTTACTTCGAGAACTAACCGACGCGGTGATAATGATCAACGGCAATTACGAAGTCACGCTTGTTAACCATCAAGCAGAAAAACTCCTGGGTTGGGACGAGGTGTCTTTAAGAAGACAAACCCTTCCTAGTATTCTAAACTTTATGAAGCCAGATTCGGATGAAGTATTAAATATCTCAGATGTTGTTAAAAATGATAAAGAGCAAATTGTCGCCGTTAACAACAGACATGGTGAACGACTGATTATAGAACTGAAAGCTACTCGGTTTAACGATGGAGAGCAGTTTAACAGTATCTTAACAATGAGAGATATCACCGATTCTTATTACCTAGAAAAAAGAAAAGATGCATTCATATCTCAGGCATCACACAATTTAAGAACGCCATTAACCTCAATTAAAGGTTACCTACAAGTAGCACTTGATGAAAGCTCTGATGCTAAACAAAAACGAACTGCCTTAGAAAGAATTAACGTCAGTCTAACCGACCTTGAATTCACAATAGAACGACTTTTAATGGTCACCAATTTAGAAAACATCACTACACTTGAAACTCGAGAACCGGTAAGTATCAATAAGTTTATCGAAAAAATAGTCACTTTTTATATGTCTATGGCAAAGCAAAAAGGTATAGATTTGAAGTTCACGAGCAACATATCTAACTCCGTTCAGTTTTTTGTTAACACTTTATCTATGCGCATTGCCATTGCCAACGTTGTTGAAAACGCACTAACGTTTACCCAACAAGGTAGTGTAACAATTCAAGTTAAAAAGGTAGCACAACAACTTGTCATTATTGTTTCAGACACTGGAACTGGCATAGAACAAGGTGTTTTAAACCATATATTTGACCGTTTCTCCAGAGGGCAGCAAGGTTACACCGTCCTTGGAAGCGGACTTGGGCTTGGGCTTTACCTAACCAAACGAATCATTAACATCCATGGGGGATACATCGACATAGAATCAGAACTTGATAAAGGTACCACCGTTCGAATGTCGTTTCCGCTTGATCAGATCTTAGCTTAACACTCAAACCAAAGACTACGCGTCGTATATATGCTATGATATATACATGCTGGCCAAAGTACGCAGTGGCACGGTGATCGGACTAGATGCAAAAGAGGTTACAGTAGAAATTGATATTACTAAAAAAGGATTCGGCGGATTTAAAATCGTTGGATTAGCAGGAAAAGCAGTAGACGAATCAAAAGATCGAGTCAAAACTGCAATTGAAAATTCCAAACTTTCTTTCACTAAATATAAGATTACGGTAAACCTCGCCCCAGCAGACCTACATAAAGACGGACCGCTTTATGACCTTCCAATTGCTGTTGGCATTTTAGTTGCCATGAAGCAAATTAACCCAGATGTCGATTTGTCCAATAAGATGTTTTTTGGTGAACTATCCCTTGATGGAAGTTTAAACTCTACTCCAGCAATATTGCCGCTTGCCATTCTTGCTAAAGAACACGGAGTAAAAGAAGTATACGTAAGCGCAATTAACGCTAAAGAAGCATCTCTTGTTAATGGAGTAACCGTTTTCCCCATAAAAGACCTGTCCTCACTGATTTTGCACTTAAACGGTCAACAAAAAATAAGTCCTCTCCCCCACTCTACTAACTTAAAGAAAAAGAGCAATATGTACGAAGTGGAGTATGGCTTAGAAGACGTTAAAGGACAGCATATGGCGAAAAGAGCATTAACAATTGCAGCCGCTGGTAATCACAACATACTTTTTACTGGTCCTCCCGGCTCAGGAAAAACAATGTTAGCAAGACTTTTGCCGCAATTACTGCCAGACCTAACATGGGAAGAAGCATTAGAGGTCACGAAGATTCATAGCATTGCCAACGATATTGACCCAGAGAACCCTCTAATTACCACACGCCCATTTAGATCTCCACACCATACAACAAGCCGCGTAGGACTAATTGGAGGGGGAACCTACTTATCACCTGGCGAAATTTCCTTAGCTCATCGCGGAGTTTTGTTTATGGATGAAATCCCTGAATTCCCTCGCTCCGTCTTAGAAAGCCTACGGCAACCAATGGAAGATGGAGTTGTAACCATAACTAGAGCAAGGGGGAGTGTCAAGTTTCCGGCACTTTTTATGCTTGTTGCTGCAAGCAATCCATGTCCTTGCGGTTATCGTGGTAGTAAAATCAAGCAATGCTATTGTAGCCCTACTAAGCTACTTAATTATCAAAGAAGAATATCCGGTCCGCTTCTAGATAGAATCGACATCCATGTATTTGTGCAAGACACCGATCCAAAAGCTATTTTGTCTCAACATAATAAGAAGCCTACCACAAACGATAGGAGTGAAACAGTAAAAGCGAAAGAGTTAATTAAAAAGGTTCGGCAAAAACAACTTAAGCGTTACGAAAATGAAAAGATTTTAACTAATGGGGAAATACATGCCAAGTTAATTAGTAAATACTGCCATCTTTCTAAAGATGCGCTCGAGTTACTAGCTAAAGCGAGTACAAATCTTGGGCTATCTGGTCGCTCAATCCACAAAGTCCAAAAGATTGCCAGAACAATTGCAGATATTGATGACTCTACCGACATACAATCCAAACACTTAATTGAGGCATTGCAGTATCGCCCCAAAATAAAGTAACACTAGATACGCCTGTTAAAATGTACCCATGCGAAAAATCTACTACAAATCAACGCGTGACCCTAAAGTTAAAGTTTTAAGCAAGCCACGAAACGGATGTTGGATTCACTTTGAGAATGCAACTATTGAAGACATACAGTTAGTATCAGAACTAACCGGGCTTACTATTGCAGATATCGATGATGCACTAGATGTATTTGAGATTCCTCGAATCGAGCACCACGATAATGCGATTTTGTTATTTATTAAGTCCCCTGCAGATAAAGATGACCCACTCTATACACAACCAATAACAATTATCATTACCGAGCAGTACTTTATCACAATTAGCCCTAACAAAAACACACTACTAGAGCGGTTCATGAAATCTAAAAAATATGTAACAACAAAACGCTCCCAGCTACTATTGCAACTACTTTTAACTGTAACCGATTCTTTTACAAGAAGAACGAAACTCATCCGTAACGAAGTCCAGTTAAGTTTTTCAGAAGAGCACGATGTCACAGACATCGAGATAAAAAAACTAACTAAGAATGAACTCGTGTTAAACCAGTACCTAGTCGACTTAGTTCCAATGAAAAACGTGCTTGAGACAATATTGGGGGGTAGATATTTAGTTCTTTACGAGGACGATTCCGATCTAGTTGAAGACATGCTTATTAGCATTAAACAGTCTGTAGATGTTTGTAAGGTCAACCTCAAAGGCATTCAAAGTGTACGGGATGCCCATCAAATTATTTTCACTAATAAATTAAACAAGACTATGCAGTTTTTAACTAGTTTTACAATTATCCTGACCATACCCACCATAGTGGCCAGCATTTATGGCATGAACGTTCGGCTGCCACTGGACACACACCCGCTTGCGTTCGTCATCATAATGGGTTTCACCGTACTGCTTTCATTCACCGCACTTATTGTCTTTCGGAAACTTAAGTGGTTTTAAACTGCTTAATTTTGTTACAATAAATATATGCATGAAATCCCAGATTTTATACTTCCATACTTGTGGGATACAAGAATAGACAAGATTTCATTAACCGAAAATGCACGTTTCATAATTGAGCGTGTATTAGAAAACGGCAATGAGAAAGCAATTAAATGGCTTAACGAGACCTTTCCAAAAGACAAAATTATTGAGACCCTAATGTGCAGTAGAAGGATATCGCCAAAAACTGGTAATTTTTATGCTAGTATATATAACATTGACCCTAATGGCTTAGTATGTATACGCAAACCCTTTACCCAGAAACAAAACAGGTTTTAGACGAACTGCGAACAGAAAGTTTCTTAAAAGAAAATGACTTTTATTTGGCCGGTGGTACAGCACTTGCTCTTCAGCTTGGGCATAGAAAGTCATCAGATCTTGACTGGTTTACTCCAAACTTCCCCAAGATGCAACTGTTACTACAACACCTTCACAAGTATAAAATTGCCATAACACAAACCGCACCGGGAACATTAGATTGCCTTATACACGGTGTTAAAGTGAGCTTCATGGAATACACGTATCCTATGATAAAACACCTTATCGATTTTGAGGGTATTAAATTAGCACACACGTTGGACATTGCTTGTATGAAGATTACTGCAATATCTAGCCGCGGTTCAAAAAAAGACTTTATTGACTTGTATAAAGTACTAGAGACAATTTCACTTCAAGAACTATTCACCTTATTTGAGAAAAAATATAAAGGGGTGCAATACAACAAGATGCATATCTTAAAGTCTTTAACCTACTTTGAAGATGCAGAGTCTGATCCAGACCCAGATTATATTGATTCAATCGAGTGGGAAAACGTTAAAAAAGTCCTTACACAAAAAGCTCAAGAGTTCACCAAAAATTTACTTAATTAAATCTCCCACTTATTTAAAGGATCCTTTTGATAATCTTTAGGTCGTTTTTTAACTCTAGTATCAACATTATAATCAAGTGAATAATTATCATACTCATCAGGATAAACCCACTCGCTATCATCTAGCACATCAAATCTTTTTGGCATCTGGTCAAAGCTCGACGGAGCCTTAACTATTTCCACGTGTTCCATAGGAATATCTCTAAGAAATCTACTTGGAGCATTTGCCTGGAATGAGGCAAATTGCGTTCTTGTCCTGGCATAACTTAAGTGCAGGATCCTCTTAGCACGAGTTACACCAACATAACAAAGTCTCCTTTCTTCTTCTATATCAAATTTACTATCTAATGACCTAGAATGCGGCAATAGTCCTTCCTCAAGGCCAACCAAAAATACCACCGAAAACTCAAGCCCCTTTGCCGCATGCAATGTCATTAAGGTAACAGCGTTTGGCTTTTCATTATCAGCGACCTTTACCCTATCTCCTGCTAGTTTTGATATATCACTTTGCTCCAGCAAAGATATCGACTCCAAAAATGCCAACGTTGACTCTAGATGTCCTTTATCTGAAAAACTAGCAGCAACCGAACGTAACTCCTGAATATTTTCCCATCTTGCAAGCCCCTCTTCCGTTCCATCTAAAATGTAATCCTTATACGACACCTTTTCTATTACTAAATCTAAAAGCTCCAGTGCATTAAGCGATTTCGCTGTTACCCTAAACTCTTCTATCATCTTGTGAAATGCGTCTAATTTAGGACCTCCTTGCAACAACGTAACGGCTCCAATCCCTCTTGGTGGAGTATTCACAATACGCTCATAAGAAACTGTATCGCTTGGATTAACAATTAAGCGAAGATACGCAACCAAGTCTTTTATTTCACGTCTATCATAAAACTTCACACCGCCAACAATTCTGTATGGAATATTGTGGCGAATAAAAGCTTCTTCAAATTGTCTGGATTGAGCGTTGGTTCGGTATAACACCGCCACATCAGACATGTTGAGACTATCCATCGTACGCAACACCTCTGACACAACCCGTTCAGACTCATCTTTACCCGAGCTTGCTTCATATAAAACAATATCTTCCCCTTCATCGTTGTCGGTCCAAAGCTCAAGTACCGGGTGGGAACGTTTATTGGGTTTAATTAGGTTACTAGCAACCGTCAAAATCTTTTGTGTAGATCTGTAGTTTTGTTCAAGATTAAACACTTGTACGGTTGGATAATCTTTCATAAACTGCTTTATGTTTCGTAGATCCGCCCCCCTAAACGCGTAGATGCTTTGCGCAGCGTCCCCTACCACAGTGATATTATTCTCTTTACTTGCTAAGAGTTTAGCCAGCAAGTACTGCACCTTATTTGTATCTTGATACTCATCAACCAAAATATAGCGCCATTTGTTATGGTAATAATCCAAAACTTCAGGAACTTCGTTTAGAACCATATAGGCATTAATTAGTAAATCGTCAAAATCCATTGCTTGGTTTTCGCGTAGTAGCCGTTGGTATTCAGGGTATATCTTAGCAACGATCTCCTGAAAATACCCCCTACCATAGGAAATGTAATCACTAGGAGCCACCAGCTCATTTTTAGCACTGCTAATTGCAGACTTAACTGCCTTAGGACTAATCTTTTTAGAAGAAATATCATACTTTTTCATTACTTGCTTGATTAAAGCGTTAGCGTCAGTCTCGTCGTAAATAGAAAAGTTGCTTGGTATTCCAATATGCTTTGACTGTTGTCTTAAAATTCGAACACATAAGGCGTGAAATGTGCCTACATAGGGAGTTGAAGCGTTGGAGCGTTGGAGTGTTGGAGTGTTTGTTAAACGAAGCAAGTGTAAAACTCGTTCTTTCATCTCATTTGCAGCCTTATTTGTAAAGGTGATAGCAACAATTGCACTTGGTTCAACCCCTTGCTCAATAAGCCAGGCAATTCGTGTGGTAAGCACCCGTGTTTTACCAGAACCAGCGCCAGCCAACACCATTTCGGGCCCCCCTTCATAGGTAACCGCCGCGCGCTGAACGTCATTAAGACCATCAAGGATTGAACTCATAACTGACCAATCATAGCACAAAAGGTCAGGGTAAAAACTAACCATATTCAAGCTACTAACAGGCAAAGTCAACGTATGTTCTTTTTAAACAGAAACTAATCACCTAATCTAAACCACGTTCTTTTGCAAAACGGATATTATCCGCCATGTACCTTCTAGTGGGTAAACTAGATACATTTAAACCCCCTTCAGAATCGAGGATATCAAGTTCTTGTTGTAATAGTTGACGAAACCCATCTTCGTCTTCGCCCTCAAATAGAGGGTACCCAGCAGCACTTGCTACTTCTTCATTTAGTAAGTCAGTTATGTCTCCTTTGTAACCCTGTAGTTTCGTAATAAGAGGTTCTCTTAATTCACTTGGCTCAAGTAATAAAATATCACCAAGATCATATAGTGCCTGCGCTATCAGTTTATTAAGCTCTTGACGGTTAAAAGCTCCTGCTGAAGCTTCCTTCATCTTTTCTCGAAGCCACTCGCTTAATGCATAAACGTTCGCACTATTAAGATGGCGCGCCTTATCTCCACGTAGTACATAAATTAACATTTCCACAGCCTTACTACCAGCATCTTTAGCTAACCCCTCGTTTTTTTCAATTAAACCTCGTTCACGATAAGGCATACTCATTACTAATTTTATACCTTAAAGCGCTGTCAGTGAAATAAACATCACAAAACACAATAAAAAGCGACCACAAGTTATAAACAGTACATTAACCAATGCCGCGTGTCATATAATAACGAGACTATATTCTTAGAAGTTACAAACAAGAAGCAAACTACTCACCCTGCTGGCGTTCTTTGGCTTGGTCTGCCAAAACTGCTTTGCGACTTAAGTTTATTCGTCCTTGTTTATCAATCTCAATAACCTTAACCTCAATCTCTTCGCCTTCTTTTACCTCATCTCTAACGTTTTTAACAAAACCAGGAGCGAGTTCTGATATGTGAACTAGCCCTTCTTGACCTGGCAGTACTTGCACGAAAGCGCCAAAGTCCATGATTCTAGTAACTACACCTTTATAGACCTTACCCACTTCCACTTCTTCTGTAATTGCTTTAACCTGTTTTACAGCACTCTCAATAGATTCTGGATCGACGCCGGAAATATAAACGGTCCCATCCTCTTCAACACTTATCTCAGTTCCAGTGGTTTCTTGTAGTCCTCGGATCACTTTACCACCAGGCCCAATCAATTCTCCAATTTTTTGAGGGTTAATCTTTAACGTCTCAATCTTTGGTGCATAAGTGCTCAATTTTTCGCGAGGGGTAGCAATTGCCTGCATCATTTTGTCCATAATGTGCATTCTGCCAACTTTAGCCTGAGCTAGCGCCCGTTCAAATATATCCATCGTTAAGCCTGGAATCTTAACATCCATTTGCAAAGCTGTAATCCCATCTTCAGTACCTGCTACTTTAAAGTCCATGTCTCCGTAAAAGTCCTCAACTCCCATAATGTCGGTTAAGACCACGACCTTATCATCTTCTTTAATTAGCCCCATTGCTACACCAGAAACTGGTTTTTTAATTGGTACACCTGCGTCCATTAACGACAACGTCGAACCACAGACAGAAGCCATTGATGTAGAACCATTAGAACTAATCGCTTCACTTACAACCCTAATCGCGTAAGGGAATTCATCCTCACTAGGAATTACAGGCAGTAATGCGCGCTCTGCCAAAGCGCCATGACCTATTTCGCGTCTTTTTGGAGAACCAACCCTGCCAGTCTCACCCGTAGAATAAGGAGGGAAGTTATAGTGATGCATGTATCTTTTAACCTCTTCACCATGCAAACTCTCAATCAGTTGTGCGAGCGAAGTTGGTCCTAGTGTTGCAATGCTTAAAGCCTGAGTTGCACCTCTTGTAAACACGGCAGAGCCATGAACTCGAGGCAGTACACTTGTTTCAATCGAAATCGGACGAACCTCATCTACCTTTCGACCATCTAAACGAATACCTTGCTCAACAATTTGTTTTCGCATCTTAGCTTTAATAATCTTTTCTATAACTTCATTCATCTTAGACTTAGTTGTTCGCCCCTCAAACTTGGCAAACACTTCATCTAACAGATCCGACTGGACTTCTCTTCGCTTTTTAGAATCGGCGTTTAGTAGCTCTGGTGGGAAGTTTTCTTTAATGTATTCCTTGATTTCTTCTATCGCAGCTAACTCTTTCTCTTTTTCAGGAGTTAATTCTGGTTCCTCGTATTCATATCCATAACCCTTCTTATCTACTACTTCGGTCACAAACTCGTTGATTAACTCGTGTACAATTTGCCCTTCATCGTAGCCTAGTTGGATAGCTTTTAGAACCTCCTCTTCTGGAATCTGGTTTGCTCCCATCTCTACCATCAATACATTCTCCTTTGTGGAAGAAACAACTAAATCCATGTCTGAAGCTTCCATCCTACTAACGGAAGGATTTACAATCAGCTCACCATCAAACTTACCAATCCGAACAGCAGCAACTGGACCATTCCAAGGAATTCCAGACATCCTAATTGCGGCAGAAACAGCAATCAACGCAAGAACAACGGGATCATTATCCTCATCAACAGACAATACAGTTGTAATAACTTGCACCTCGTTTTTAAAATCCTTAGGGAATAATGGTCTTATCGAACGGTCTATAACCCTAGCATTAAGAATTGCCTGCTCAGTAGGACGCCCTTCTCGCTTAACCCAACGGCTACCTTTTATAATCCCACCAGCATACAAGCGCTCTTCGTATTCAACAGAGAGGGGGAAGTAATCAATATCATCGCGTGGTGCAGACGTAACTACCGTTGCAAGAACTACTGTGTCTCCATATCGAGCAAGCACCGATCCATGCGCTTGCTGTGCCAAGTAGCCAGTCTCAAGACTCATCTTTCGCCCAGCGATATCTTTTTCTTTAATTATCTTTTCAATATTAGCTTCCATAAATAATTAACTTTTAAACCTGGAGAGAGTATAGCAGAAAAGATTAAATTTTGTATACCTTAATTCCAAAGTGGAATTAAACTATCATTCAATCTAACCTTTTAAGCCCAACTTCTCTATCAAATTTTTATATCTAATCTCATCTTTGCGCATCAGGTAACGAAGCAACCTACGACGCTTACCAACCATCTGCAACAAGCCCTTTCTTGAGTGAAAATCGTGAGGATGTTCCTTTAAATGCTCTGTTAAACGATTAATCCTCTCCGTTAATAATGCAATTTGAACCTCTGGAGATCCAGTATCACCATCGTGAGTCTTAAATTGCGATATTATATTTTGTTTTTGCTCTACAGCTAATGACATAACTTAATTAACTATTATATTGTACACAATATACAGGTTAAATGCACTACTTAGCAAGTGCCACATTTAACGCACGTTTAATTGTACAACACTAATGCTACCCCCCTATTGCGAATGATTACCATTTTCAATTATCCGCATTAACTCAGCCGACATTTCAAATACCTTAGCGCTGATTTTGTTACTAAAGTTATTTGTTGCCTGTTTTATTGCACTAAGTAAAAGTTCCGCACTGAACGGATCACATTCCATTCCCAAGTCCTTAATTAAGTCAAACACCATATGGCTAAATAGCTCATACTCAGGTTCCACAACGTTAATAGAACCAAACTGAGAATTAACATTCGAAATATCAAGATTAATAATCGGTGCATAAGCCTTTATATCCTCAGGCCAAGAAGAAGGCCAGTCAACCAAATCTTCTGCTTTCCTTATTCCAAATGTTATAACCAAATCGGTTTTTAATTGATCCGTACTAATCTCCACCTTATTCCCTTCAATAATTCCTTTTTCTGGGATTAGATATAGGTAAAGATTATTATCTTTTAGCTCGTAGCTAATTTTCTTGACCCGTTCATCTCCTAGCCCCACCTTTATTGTTGTTCGCTTTGGTGGTAGTTGAGTCTGTACCCATGCATATTCGTCTGACGGAGGCGACCAACCCGGCGCAATTAAATCTACCTCCTTATTCCGCCGATCCAAAAGATTGCGCCACACAAGCGCACTATTTATAACATCAGGCTTAGGGTTGTAATAAGTAAGCAAAGTTGCTCGCTTAGCCTGTTTAATTAATTCGTTGATTTGTTCCGTTTGCCCTGATATCTTCACACGCTCATTATACTATAAGATACACCATCCAACAATGGCCCCGATTAAGGAAAATATAAGAGCACAAAATCGTCCAGATTATGTATTCTTCTCGTCTCCGCTTGACTTTAAATCTTTAACTTTAGATTCTATAGAACTTGCTTTATCATCTACCACCTCGTCCTTTTCCTTCTTATTTTTACTTAATCGTTTTTCTCGTAGTTTTTTTGAATTCTCACTGTATCCACGCTTGAAATCTGCAATAAATGCACTAATCTTTTTATCCCCACCCCAAAAGTACAAATAAGAAAATACTCCAGTTATCAGAGTAGAGCCTATCAACCAGTATATGGCATCAGTTATCCAGTTAGAAATTGCTACAACGAGGCTAAACAAAGCAATAACAACCCCTATTCCTATGATGGTAATCCCCCCAACAGGCCAAAATGGCCATTTCCATATAAAAAGAAGCGCGGTCATAATTACAAAAAATCCAACAACAGCCACCCATAAAACTGCACCATTACTTAAGTCAAACAAGCGTAGCACTAATACCCATATGTTGCTATCGCTAACTATCGCCTCAAACACTTCTCTGCCAGCGACCGTTAGAAAAAAAGCCACCCGCGAAAGAATCAGTGCCCCACCAGTACTAACAAGAACCAGGTCTATTAATTTCTCCTCATCATAGTGCTCTCGACGCCCTAAGTACCAAACAATAAACAACCCGCCAAGAAAGATTAATAAGTACACTAATGCCATACTTTAAATTATATAACGGCCAACTTTTCAAATCTTGCCTTAGATTTAAACGGCCCCATTACTCCAAGCGAAAACCTCTTATTATCAATTAGCTCGTTTGCAAGTTTTTTTATATCATCTTTTGTTACTGCATTTATTCGATCAACAACATCTTGTGGACTTAAAATCTCCTGTTCTAGCATGGCTTGAAAGCCATACCAGCCTGCGACATCATCACTTGTCTCTACACCAAGTAGGGTTCGACCAGAGATAAAAGCCTTCGCCCGTTCCAATTCTTCGTCAGTAACTTTCTTTTCTTTAAACAACCGCAATTCATCGACAATTGCTTTGATTGCGTCATCAACCTTATCGACTCGCACACCAGCTCTAGCAAACCACAACCCCGTATCAATAAACTCCCAGTGAGCAGATCCAACATAATATGCTAGACCCAACTCATCTCTAATCTTTTTAAAAAGACGACTTCCAAACCCCTCGCCCAATATTGTGTTCATAACGGCAAGAGTAAAACGCCTATCATCACTATTGCCAAAAGACGTAACGCCTAATGCGATATGAGCCTGCTGTCCATCATTGGTAGATAGCAATATCCGTGGTCCAACCGACTCTTCTGTGGCAGGTTCATAGGTAGCCAAGCTAGTATCAGGCACAACAGCGCTAGAGTAAAAATCTTTAACCATAGAGACAACATCTTCTTTGTCAAAATCGCCCGCCACAACAATCATAATGTTATCTCTCGCATACGCATTCTTAACAAAAGAAAGCATATCGTCTCTTGTAAAACGCAAGATGTTCTCCTCTGTGCCAAGAGTATCTCGTCCTAGTGCATTACCCTCCCACACAAAATCTAAGTATTCTTTTAGCAAACGCTTAGGAGGGGTATCTTTCATTAAACGAATTTCTTCCAAAACGTTCCCTCGCTCTATCTCAATGTCTTCTTCTGGGAAAATCATGTTTGTGGACACATCCATAACAACATCAAGAATAGTAGCAAGGCCATTTGGTGCAGACTTTGCGTAGTAATAAGTGTACTCCGAGCTAGTCGCAGCATTCATTTCACCACCAATAAACTCAATTTCACTAGTTATCTGTCCACGCTTTGGTCTTTTAGTTGTCCCTTTAAACACATTATGCTCAATAAAATGCGCAATGCCTGCTTCTTCATTTGACTCATAACGAGAACCTACCCCAACAATCACCATGGCAACTACAGACAAAGACTCTTTTCTAGGAATAGTTAGCACCCTAATCCCATCGGGAAGTGTAGTTAAGTTATATTCGTCCATGTCCTTTTCATGATACAGGCTCATTTCAAATGAGCAATAACTGATATCCGCCATAACCAAGAATCATAGAAACGCATCTAATAGGAGTAAACACATTCCACTAAATAGCGCAAAATGAAGAACTTTTAACTTCTCCCTAAGTAAAAATATGTAGTACTTTACGTCTGGTGCCGAAGGAGAGACTCGAACTCTCACGGGTGTAACCCCACTAGATTTTGAGTCTAGCGCGTCTACCAGTTCCGCCACTTCGGCAAATTGTACCCTTTGCTAAATTGATAAGTACTTTATTAAGTATACTACTTTACACCGACTAGCAGACTTCTACCTACGTAAAATGTACACATTTTACTAGAGAAAGAAACTGCGTTTCTTTACGTTCCACCACTTCGGCACACATGCCATTTTACCAGAATACAACTAACAGAATCGATAGTAGTAATGCCTACTTATTCAGGAGCCTCACGTTTCTTTTCCATGCTATAGAAACGTGCCGACTCTCCCCTAAATACTAAGTCAATCTCACCCGTTGGACCATTCCGATGTTTTGCAATTGTTAACTTAGTATGATCCGGTCGCAATTTCTCCTCATCGGCAGGTCTCCATATAAACATAACTACATCTGCATCCTGCTCGATTGACCCAGAATCTCTAAGGTCAGATAACTGTGGTCGCTGCTCACCCCTTTGCTCTACAGAACGCGACAGTTGCGATAACGCCAAAACAGGACACCCAATTTCTCGTGCAATATTTTTAAGCCCCTGAGAAACCTCTGAAATTTCCTGTACACGATTTACCAAGTTCCTACTTTTAGCCAACTGCAAATAGTCAACAACGAGTAAACGAACGCCATGCTCTACTTGCAACCGCCTTGCTTTTGTCCTCATTTCCATTATCGATTGACCTGGTGTATCGTCAATAAACAACGGACTGTCGGCAAGTATTCCCATTGCCTCCCCAACTTTTGAAAAGTCTTCGTCCGTGAGATTCCCCGTAGTAATTTTCCAATAATCAACACCTGACTGACTTGCAAGCAATCTATCTACAAGCTCTTCCCTAGATGACTCAAGCGAGAAAAACCCAACAGGTATTTGTTGGTGAACAGCCGCATATTGGCTGATATTAAGCGCTAAGCTAGTTTTTCCCATAGAAGGGCGAGCCGCTAATATGATAAGGTTTGAATCTTGCAGCCCTGAGAGTTTATTGTCAATATCTCGAAATCCTGTTGGAACTCCACGAACTCCTGACTTATTTTTGTGTAATTGCTCCAACTTATCAAAACTCGTCATGAGAGTATCTCGAATCGGCAAAAAGTTTCTTACTAAGTTTTCTTGGCTAATTGTAAAGATTCGCTGCTCAACATCCTCCAGCAATTCTTTAACCGGCATCGCCCCACCATAAGCCTTTTCAGTTATATCGTTGGATATAGAGATAAGGTCACGACGAAGCGCTAAGTCCCTAACTATCGTTGAGTAGCTTTCTACATTAGCCGCTGTAGGAACCTTATCAACAAGCTCAGTTAGGTACTCTTCTCCACCAATTTCTTCCAACACCCCACGCTGCGCCAGCTCACCACTTACAGTTACAATATCTGCTGGTTCTCTACGTTCATACAAAGCGATTATCGCTTCATATATCTTTTTATGTGCTCCACGATAAAACTGCTCAGCGGTTAATTTATCGGCAATCTTAATTATTGCGTCTTGATCAATAAGTAGCGCACCAAGAACCGACTGTTCTGCTTCGATATTCTGTGGTGGCAACTTGGGACTTACAGGCATACTACGTGTATTGTATCAGTACTATACCACCAAGATGATTTATATGCACACATCTTAAAAGCTTAAAAAGGTAATAACTACAAGGCAAAAATAAAAGATTAAGTTATTCACTTACACGCTCGATGTACTCACCAGACTGCGTGTTTATTCGAATTACATCGCCAACTTTAATGAAAAACGGCGTATTAACCTTAAGACCAGTGGACGTTTCAACTGTTTTCGTCCCCCCAGAAGCAGTATTGCCTTTTTCTGCAGGCGGTGCTTGTGTTACTTTTAGATCTACAGTTTTCGGTAGTGAGACTGTGTACACTTCTAAGTCATTTCCACTCCCACCATTAGTTATTGCGATCAAAGACACACCTTCTGACAAAAATGCTATTTCGTTTTCATTTAACACACTTGATGGAACAGTTAAGCGTTTTTTAGTTTCCGGGTCACTTAAAACTAACTCGTTCTTGCGATTGTCGTAATAGACAAATGTGAGCGACTTTGTAGCAACATCGGCATCTCCTACAGAGCCAGTACTTTTAAAAGTAAACTCTCGTACTGAATTTGTTTTGATGTTTCGCGCTTTAATATTAACAACAGCCTTAGCACGCGCCATTTTATGCCTTCTGAAATCAGTAACTTGATAAAGCTCACCGTCTTGTTCAAAGATAACGCCTTGTCTTAAGTCATTAACTAACATTGCTTAGACATTGTATCAAATGTGAGCTCCTTTATAACTCCTCCATACGTCTCATATAAAATCAAGCCATTTGGACGTAAAAAGTGCCTAGCTTCTTGCATAAACCTATTAATTAACTCATCTCCGTTGTCCCCACCGTCTAATGCTATTTGTGGTTCATATTCATTCCTAACCGCCTCTCCATGAGGTAGATACGGCAAGTTCGCCATTATCAAATCAAATTTATTTCCTGCAACAGGAGCAAATAAGTCACCTTGTACAAACCTAACACCTTCCACATTAAGCGCTCTGGCATTTTTTCGAGCGACTTTAAGCGCATTTAAAGATATATCTGTAGCGGTTAAATCCACATAATCAAGAAGTTGACACGAAGATAGTTTGTTGACAAGCGATAGTATTATGGCGCCGCTGCCTGTTGCAATTTCTAGAACTAAGACCTTGTTGTTACCACCTTGTAAGCCCATATTTATAAACTCGAATGCCCTATCAACAATCAACTCTGATTCCGGTCTTGGGATTAAAACATCAGGCGTGAGTGAAAATTTTAAACCATAAAATTCCTTGGATCCCAATATGTATGCAATAGGTTCGCCTGCCAGGCGACGGTCGTGGTGTGTTTGCCACATGCTATATGTGCCAGAATCAACACACATCTCGGGGTGGGCAACCAAAGTGCTTTTATCTGTGTTTAGTAACCCCGACAGTAACAACAGTGCCTCATTAAATTTAATCTCACTCTCTTTTAGTATATCCCCTACTCTTTTCATATTGCTATTTTAGCTCAAATACAGGATAGCGCGTTATACTTATTAACATCTATGCGGAGAGCTTCCAAGAACGTAATTATTATCACTCGAGCATATGTTAAAAAATATTGGGATATCCTTACCCTACTCTTTATTCTTTTAATCTTTATTTTTGTAAAGACAATAACAATTGCCCCTAGATTCTCAGATGGCAATATATATCTATACATCGGAAAGCTAGTAAGTCAGGGACAATCTTTATATAAGGATGTTTTTTATACTTCCCCACCACTGCTCCCTATGTTTTCTGCTATTTGGGGAAAATTAACAAACTTTAGCTGGCAACTATTTGCTCTTTTGCCAATTCTATTAACATCTATTGAGGCTATTTTTATTTACCTAATATCTAAAAAACATGCATCTTCCACTATTGCTGTACTTTCAACCGCACTTTACCTCTTTTCGTTCATGGTGTTATCAACTACAGATTTTGCAAGCGATATACATTTCACACTACCTTTACTCCTTGCTGGCACATATCTATTTATCAAAGACCAAACTATCCCATCGGCGCTAATAATTGCACTTGCTACAGGGATTAAACTTTATGCAATCATATGGCTTCTTCCGTTACTGACAGTTCTTCTACTAAAAAAGCAGTTTCGGCAAGTTTTATATTTTTTAGGTTCAGCACTAACTACAATCTTAATCATAAATGTCATTGGTTATTTAATAGGAGACAAAACATACCTACAAAACGCATTCTTTTTACAATTCCATAAATACGAAGCAATAAACAAATGGAAAATAATTACATTCCTACTAAAACATGATCTTGTTTTAATTCTTACCGCATCGTTTTTATTTACCTTAAATATAAGAAAACCCACAAGGTTACTTATAGCATTACTAAGTTCCCTATTACTTTTCTATACAATCTTTCCTGATTTGTATTATCTGTATTTCAAAATGCTTATAGCAATACTAGTTGTCGGGATTGCCGTATGGTCATCAGTCCTTGTTAAAAGAGGAAACAAGGAGCTTGTATATCAAACCCTCTTTGCAGTCACGTTTCTTTCAGTTCTTACTTCTTACTTATATTATGCGACTACTCAACG
>JALWZS010000028.1 GCA_027002475.1 bacterium
TCCTTAAACTTAGTCAACATTTGGTAAATCTCTTCTGACGCAGTGGTTGTTCCCCCTGGACTATTTACTCTAAGAATCACCGCTTTAACTGCTTCATCTTTTTTTATGTTTTCTAAAACTTTAAAAATCTGACGAGGAGTTATCACTGAAGAGTTAGCCAAATCCAGTGGTGAGGTTTCTGATTCATCAAATATTGTCCCTTTTACGTTTATAACAGCAATTTTTGCAGTACCTTCACCCATCAAAACGTTTTCTGACAGTGCAGTTTCTTCTGCTGAACTAAAGAAAATACCTAAAAACGAAAGCATACTTAAACCTACAATGACATAAAAGCTAATTTTAACGAAACTCCCAACTACAGAAGCAAAGTCTTTTAATTTTTCTGAAAACTTTTTTTTAGGCGGCGCAATGTGTTCTCTTGTAGTTGTTGAGATGTTAGGTACTGCATTTATTTCATGCATGAATTTATTCTAGCCGTATTTATGTAAAGACACAAGTACCCCACTTTAAATTGTGCTAATATCTCAAGAAGCTATGGACTCAAGTAGAAAATACTATAAAAGCACCTTTGTGTGTAGATTTCTTTTTATGCTTCCGATCATCTCGTTTGCCCGATTATATGCAACGATCTATTCTTTTGTTTCAGAATTAATCGTCTCGTACTTACCGTTGCTTACCCTAGGTACATTCGTTTATACCTTAGTACTTGCTTTTATTTGTCGAAAACAATTTAAGCAAGTGAAGCTATTAATTACTGCCAACTTGTTCATTGTTTTAATCGTAACGTTAGTAATTACTCGTTTTTATAGTGTTCACGCTACGCCTGTGGGTAAGAGTGGCACAACGCTAACTGTCCTTTCATACAACATAAACGCTCTAAACTCTAAGTATGAACAAGTAGCTAAATTGATTAGAAATTCAAATGCCGATGTCTTGTCGTTTTACGAATTTCAAGAACACCAATTTTATAGTTTGTCAGAGGTTTTAGAAAATTACCCCTATACTAACTTTGACGTAAATAAGGTAGCACCATACGCCGCAGTTTTTAGTAAGTATCCAATTAAAGATATTACAAGACATCACGGGTATGACCGAATGCAGCTAATCCTTGATAAACAAAGTATAACGCTTTACTTTGTTCACGCTACAGTTCCTTTAACGCCTAAACTTTTTAACGACAGAAATCAAATCCTTGAAGATCTAAAAATCAAACTAAAAACCGACAAAAGCACAAATATTCTTGTTAGTGGTGACTTTAATCTAACCCCATGGTCTTATTATTACTCAAAATTTACTAAGAACTTATCTTTAACTAATATCACAGCGAATCATTTGCGTTTTACATGGCATGGTTATAACTTGTTTTTTATTCCATTACATATAGATCACACCTTCATATCGGCAAATCTTCTAAACAATGGCTATTTTTATAAAACGCTTAAGGAGTCAGGTTCTGATCATAAACCGCAACTAATCAAAGTCAAGCTATAATTAAAGTAATGTTTAAAAGTCTCAATAACCTAAGTCAGAATTTAGGTATGAAGATTGTTGTGCTCGTTTTGATATTAGCCCTTACATGGAAGTTGTGGCCTCTGGCGATTGGCGTTTTAGTCATTGTCGCAGGTTATAAGATGAAGCTTGGTCGTATTTTGTATCTACTTTCATTAGTAGTACTTCTTTCATCAGGATACTTAGAGTATTGGTGGATTAATTATTCAAGAGTAGAACCGCAAAGAATAGTTCGAACAACACCAACACCTACTAAATCAATTACTAAACAAGGCCCTTTTAAGATCTTTAAAGTTGTGGACGGAGACACGATAAAGGTCGTGTTAGAAAATAGCGAAGTAAAAACAGTGCGCCTCATTGGTATTAACAGCCCGGAAACAGTAGATCCTAGGAAGCCAGTTGAGTGCTTTGGCAAAGAAGCAAGTGAGAAACTGAAAAGTCTACTGACAGACAAGCCAGTTTACTTAGCCAAAGATGACACGCAAAGTAATGAAGATAAGTACGGACGATGGCTTAGGTACGTTTATTTAGAAGATGGAACGCTAATTAATAAGTTAATGATATCTCAAGGATATGCATACGAGTATACTTACGACAAACCCTATGAATTTCAGCGGGAGTTTAAAGACGCACAAGCGCAGGCACAAAGGAATAAGCTTGGTTTATGGGCGCCAAACGCATGCGTAACTCCAACAGTTGAACCAACTAAAGGAACCCCAACGCCTCAAGTAACTCCAGCTATATCAACTGTCTCATGTTCTTGCGAAAGCAATCTATATAACTGTTCGAGCTTTAATAGCCAACAAGAAGCGCAAACTTGTTTTGATTATTGCGGCGGCGTAAATAATGACATTCACAAACTTGATGGGAACGATGATGGCATTGTTTGTGAAGACTATTTTTCTAATAATTAAAACCAGAATATACCTTAATCATGATGGTTGTGATATAAATTAATATCTATGATTAAATTTGGGATTAAAAATGCCTTTAGGCGAAAAACAACATTAATTATTGCAATAATCGGTACAAGTCTGGGTGTTGGCTTAATGACCACTCTTCTTTCACTATCCGATGGGATGAACAAGCAACTCGAGGACACTACCAATAAAGTCGCAGGAGATATAACAATAACAGCTGCTGACTCTCCAATGGGAGGACTTGCGGGTAGCTTTTTTGGCGGTGGAACGCCGCTTCCTATGTCTTACGAAGATATTATTGCAAGCGTTGAGCATGTGCAAGACTCGATACCTGTAGTTTCAGTGAATATTCCGAATGACTTTTTTGAAACACCAGGTCCGCTAGGTAGCAGTCTTACTGGTATGCGAAAAGACCAGAGCGATGCAGCAAAAAGTATTATTGAAGGAAGAGCTTATGAGAAGAAAAACGAGATAATAATAGGTAAAGAGCTGGTTCGAAGGCATAAATTTGCTACCGGAAAAGAAGTTAAGCCTGGCGATGTAATAACTGTCCCAATTATGGAAGCTATTGGTTTACCCACGATGCAGCAACAACCAACAGATGCAATCCCACAAGGCATGACTCCAGAGCAACTAGCTAAGTTACAACAGCAAAAAAAGGAACCAGAAACAGTTGACTTAAAAATAGTTGGTATATACGAAAGTGGAAGTCCAATGATTGACATGTTCTTTTATTCAGACCCCGAAACTGCACGGGAAATTGCAAAGCTTAAAGACAATGTTGCGTCAAGTTTTATTGCGCATGTCGATGATACCGATTATGTTGAGTCTGCAGCAAAAGAGATTGAGGCAAAGCTAGATGACCAAGAAGTTCCAGTAACAGTTTCAATAGCCAAAGACACCCTTGGTGACTTAAACAAAGTTCTTGATATATTTAGTACCTTCTTGCTCGCGATTGCAGTTGTTGCATCTGTTGCTGGTGGTATGTCGATATTTATCATTATGCTTATGAATGTTAATGAGCGCATGAAGGAGTTTGGAATATTAAAGGCAGCCGGTTGGAGTAACTGGAACATAATTGCAAGTGTGATTGTTGAAGCTGTTACTGTTTCCCTTATGGGCTCGATTGTTGGTTTCTTACTCGGATATGGAGTAACAAGATTAATCGATCATATGTTAAATCAAGAGCTGGCAATAATTACAAATACGCTAATTATTGGAGTTCTTGCTTTTGGTGTAATTATGGGACTTATTGGAGGCTTGTATCCTGCAATCAACGCAGCAAGGGTTTCACCAATGAAAACGATTAGAGGAGATTAATCTCATGAAGAAAAAAGAAAAAAACGACAACGAAATAATACTTCAAACTAAAAAGTTAGTAAAAGAATACGGTTCTGGAAGAACAAGGTTTAAGGCTTTAAATAATATCAACCTAGAGGTTAAATCTGGTGAGTTTGTATCCATTATGGGACCATCTGGTTCTGGAAAAACAACTCTTCTTAATATGCTGGGGGCATTGGATCGACCAACGAGTGGAGATGTATCGGTAAACGGTATAAATACGGCCAAAGTTCCCGAACACAAATTATACAAAGTACGTCGCAACCATGTTGGATTTATTTTTCAAAATTACTACCTAGTGCCAACATTAAGCGCACTAGAAAACGTTCTAATGCCAGCGTTGCCGCTTGGTATTACAAAAGATGTTGAGAAACGCGCAAAAAGTTTACTAAAACGCGTTGGGCTTAGTAAAAGAAGTCATCACAAACCAGGAGAACTATCTGGAGGAGAACAGCAAAGAGTTGCAATTGCAAGATCTTTAATTCTTGATCCACCGCTAATTTTGGCTGATGAACCAACAGGAAATCTAGACACCAAAACAGGTATCGAGGTGTTTAGACTTATGCAAGAGTTAAATAAAGAAAAAGGTGTCACGTTTGTGATCGTTACACATGATCCAAGAATTGCTAAACAAACGCAGCGTACTCTGTACTTAAAAGACGGGAAGTTGTCAAAGAAACCAACAATTGACGAGTCGTTGTCGTTTTAAATTGTCTTTAGATTTTGCCCTAAACTAAATTCAGACTTTAGTCGTTTTCTAAGCTCTTTGTAGTTAGGAATAGTCTCACCTACCAACGACCAAAAACGCTTTGAGTGGTTCATCTCTTTTAGGTGGCAAAGCTCGTGAACTATTACATAATCCCTAAGCTCAGATGGTAAAAACAATAACCGGTAATTAAAGTTAAGGTTTTTCTTACTAGAACAACTCCCCCATCGCGTTCTTTGATTTCGTATAGCAATTTTATTGTAGGCAAACCCATATGAAACATTAAGTTCTTTAACCCTTTGAGTAATTACGCTTCTTGCTTTTTCTTTATATTTTTTATATGGGTATTCAAAGACAAACGAGTTGTTATTCTTTGTCATACTTAAATGTTTAGTTATCCAATCTTTTTGCCGTTTAACAAAGGCGTTTATATAAATCTTAGGCACCCAATTAGGAGCTGAAACAACGACTTCATTGTTTCTATCTATGGATAGCCTCATATTTTTAGCTATTTTGCTTCGTTTTAGTGTGTAATAAAGATTTAGCTCACTTAACACAACTTTCTGTAATGATATAACGA
>JALWZS010000029.1 GCA_027002475.1 bacterium
TTTGTTTCCCCTGCATGCGCCTTCGACTGTGTAGTCGCGATTTAGGGTCTTGCTGGTGTAGTTCTTAAACACTTTGGGGGGAGGGTAGAGATGGCCGTCGTATCAGCACCAAAGGCAGACCTGAATGTCTCATCGAAGACAGGCATACAATTGTGATTCGCTGGATAACGTGTGCGAAATGTTTGGCGTAACGATGATGGGCCCCGCAAAAAGCAAACCGCAAGAACCTCAGATGCAAGACGATCGAGTAGCTACGACACTACAAGTGGCTATGGAAAGCGCAGCGTCTTTTGCTTGGATACAAAACTATCGTTGACTGTTCCTCCTTTTGAGCATTATGTTGAAAATTTCCTGTTCCTTCTTAAACTCGCCACATTTATATATGGCATGTCTTCTAATAAAATACTTCTCCATCTCCCTCTTTTTTGTTTTCGCTCTAAAAAATTACATCAGCGTTGATCGGTCTCTTCGGAGGGTTATCTTTTAACAAGTAAAGATTGAAAATCTGTTATTCCAAATTTAGCTATAAAAAAGCCTTTCAGAATGCTGCATAGGTCTGGTTTATCTCTTAAACTAAAGCTCGATAAAGGGGCGGGTATGAGTGGTTTTCTATGTTTACATTAAATACAGTGAATAATGTATTTCCCTAATAAGCGCTTCTAGGGAAAGGAAAGTCTTTAAAAGACACTGAATAGCTTCCAACCACCATCCTGGTTTTCAATAAGTTCTACAATATCTGGTCTTTTTCTATCTTGAGCAATCTTTCTAGCCCACTCTTTATGGTTGTTGCGGAGTGATGCGTTCGCACCCGCACTAAGAAGTTGTTTTACAATAGTTAAATATCCTTGTCGCACAGCGATGATCAAGGCAGTATCGCCAACAATATTTTGTTCATCTAAAGGCGAGCCAATTTCTAAAATATCTAAAACTAGTGTTTGACTGCCGCTGGCCGCTGCTAGCATAAGAGCATTATCACCAGAATTGTTTTTTTTGTTGATAATAGATTTGTGTATTCCCAATAAAAATCTAGCTGTCTTGATGTGTCTATTTTTGATAGCAGCCATCAAAGGAGTATCACCATTGTTATCGGGGGTAGGTAGTGCTCTATTCCTTACTAGTAGTTCAACTATATCAGTCTCTCCTTGAGCACTCGCTATCCATAGAGGGGTACGTCCAAAGTTATTCTTTACATTTATTTGTGCGCCGGCATCCAATAACAGATGGGTTGCTTCCTTATTCCGGTTAGATAGTGCGATAACGAGCGCAGTTTTTTCTTCACTGTTACTGACGTTTGGCTCAGCTCCAAATAGCAGTAATTGTTCTACAAGCTCTGTATTATTGCGTTTGAGGGCTAGTATAAGGGCGTTATTTCCTTGTTTGTTTTTTGCGTCTATATTCTTGCTGCTTGTCAATAAGCTAATTGGAATCTCTTTCTTTGCTTTGGTGGCGGCGAGCATGAGAGGCGTATTACCTTTGTTGTCAGCTAAGTCTGTTCTTGCTCCTGACTTGATGAGTAAGTTAATAATAGGAACATGCCCCTCTTCAGCGGCCCGATGCAGCGCGCTATAACCACTACTGTCTTGTGCATTGATATCAATATCGCTTGTGAGTAGCGATTGTACTAGTGATTGTTGGCCTCGCCACGCTGCTTGTACGATGGCGGGGATGTCTGCGTATAAACCTTTTTGAGTCGCATTTTTTAAGCCATTTTCAGAACCAGTTGGGATATCCTTCTTTGCTGTTTTTGTGGTTGAGAGAGTTGTGATAGTTTTATCCTTAATCCCCGATTGCTCTAATAGGTCGATGATTTCCACATGATTGTGGTTGCGCGCATATCTCAACGCATCCCAGCCCTTTTTATTTTTTATCGTCAGGTTGGCGCCAGAATGGATGAATAGTTTTGCGATATCGAGGGCCCCCTTATCGACAGAAATTATTAAAGGTGTGTTGCCGTGTTTGTCAGTCGTGTTGATGTCTACACGGGAGAGCAATAGAGAATTAATGATATTGATCTTCTTTTCTCTGGTTGCTATGTGTATGGCTGTATCGCCAAACTCATCTGCTAAATTCGGATTCGCATTGTGCTTAAGTAAAATCTGTACGACTTCTGGCTTATTCTGTCTTACCGCATCGATTAATAGTGTGCTGCCATATTTATCAGTGGTATTTATATCTTTTATAGTCCTTAGGAGTTTCTCAAGGCCGTTTAATTCGTTACGAGCGATAATGTTTCGAAGTTGTTGGTCTGTGTCCTCCGTTTCCGAAATTTGAGGAGGTGTATCAATAAGCTCTAACTTTTTACTTGCTAGTTTATATCCTTGTTCTGCGGCCCTTTCGAGCCATTTTCGAGCTAGATGAGGATTTTGGGCTACGCCGCGCCCACTTAGGTAGATGATACCCAGGTTGTATTGTGCTTTGGCATGATCGCGTCGGGCGGCTTCCTTAATCCAAAAATAGGCTTTCTTATCATCATTATCGACGCCTTGGCCATTACGGTAAAAGGAGGCCAGTCTATACTGCGCTTCCGTTTCACCTTGTTTTGCTAACGAAGTTAATATTTTGAAAGCTTCTTTAAAACGCTTCATTCGTACTGCAGCATCGGCTTTTTGGTATGCTTTTATTATTTCTTCAGAATTGAGTTCAGAATCTGCATTTTGAATTGGTTCGACATGTTTTCTGGTTGGAGTTGGTGAAGAGATAGGATGATCGAGTTTGCTGGGTATGTGATCTTGTTTAAAGGGATTGAGTGCCTTAGTTTTGTAGTCCCAAAGTTCAATTATCAAATAGTTATGTCGGTTTTTAGTGTTTATATAGGCTTTACCTTTAGCTGGTTGATCAAGATCAATGACTATGCGTAGGTTAGAATTATTATGAATGCCCGTACGTATTTTTTGTATGGGTGTATTGAGAAAGCTAACTCCACGTATGCCTCCTGATCTTGTTATTGAGTTGAGGTCGACAACTAGTCGGCTGGGGTTATGGATCGAAAAGTAATTAATTTTACTTGGAATCTTTTCTAAATCTATTGTGATATTAAGACTAGTGTTGCTTTTGTGGACTAGTCGTAGTGTATCGAGTTTTAATGCGTTATTACTCCAGCTAGATGAGAACGGAAAAATGCAAAGCAATAATAGCGTTGCTATTTTCCAAAGTTTTACGCCAATAAAATCTAGATTAAAGCGAAAAAACATGGCTATTCTGTCCCAAATTTTGTTTCCACTTCGATCCCTATTCTTTTAAGGAAATGTGTTGGCAATATTCCCCCAGCACAAACAATTATCGAATCATTCCTAATTACATGCTTCTTTCCTTGTTGCTCGAGTATGACTGCTAGTTCGTTGATTTCAGATACCGTGGAGTTGAGTAAAATATTTATTTTGTTATCCTTTTGCTTCTGCGCTACTCGTTCACGGTTCTTCTGTTTTGCACGGGAGAAAGCATTGCTACGATAGGATATAGTAACAGTCGTTCCGGGCTCTTCAGCAATACTGCAGGCTGCTTCTAGTGCACTATCTCCACCTCCAACTATTAGTACATGTCGATTTCGATACTGTTCAGGGTCGACTAATCGATATACAACTTTAGCTAACTCTTCACCGGCAACCCCAAGTTTGCGTGGAGTGCCCCGACGACCGATAGCCAATAGCACTGCACGGGTAGTAAATTTATTCGTGCCTGTTTTGACTATAAAGCCTTCACCATTGGTAGTTATATCTTCAACTCGTTGATGGAATCGGATGTCTAACTTTTGTTCTGATGTGGTCTTTTCCCAAAACTCCATCAGTTCCTCTTTACTTGTTTCCTTGAATGGGAGTTTGCCAACAATAGGGAGTTTTGTGGGTGCTGTCATGACTAATTTTCCCCGGGGATAGTGGGAAATAGCGCCCCCCAATGAATCTTGCTCAAGTACAGTATATTTTAAATCACCTTCTTTTGCGGCCAATGCTGCCGCAAGACCTGCTGGGCCAGCACCAACAATGACTACGTCTAGCTTTCCTTCTTGACCAATACCCCTTAGTTTCTGTATCGACGAGATAGCTTGAGCCCCTTGTGTAACAGCGTTGCGAATGAGGCCCATTCCCCCAAGCTCACCCGCTATGAATATACCTGGAACGTTTGTTTCAAAAGTGGGGCTGACTAAAGGTATATCCAAACCTCTTTTTTCTGTGCCAAATACGAGTGTGATGCTTTGCGTTGGGCAGGCCTCACGGCATGCCCCATGACCAATACACAAGGTTGGGTTTATTAAGGCAGTTTTACCATTTATCAAACCTAGTACTTTCTTCTCTGGACATGCGTCTACGCATGATCCACAGCCGATACATTTAGCTTGATCAATGACAGGATGGAGTGATGCAGGTTCGGTTAACCCGGCTGCTTTTGCATTTTCCCATTCGGAGCGGTTTTTTCGAGAATGTTTGGATCGACGAACTCCATATACTGCCCATATAACTCCCATGCTAAAGATATAGGGAAGTAGAACAGTAAGTTCTTCCATATCCATCTGGTAACTTCCTTCTTCATATTTAACTTCAGTATATATCGCATGCTAGTAAGCTTGGGAACCCCTTATAAATTTTGGGTGGAATGATGGGCGAGATAAAATTTTCGGATTCAAGGCGAGAGCTGGACCCACCTCATTGGACAGTAACTGGACGCAGATAAGTGCTTCCTCCATCATGAGCGATAGGCTCTGGAG
>JALWZS010000030.1:0-50873 GCA_027002475.1 bacterium
GTGCCACGCGCGCCATTGCTGCTGGCACGCGCACGCGCAACTCTACCCTTTAAGAGGGCAGCACAAAAGTAGCGACTGACATCGCACCCTTTATGCTACCCTCTTGGTTGGATTGTAAAAGTCCTATTAGCTCCTGCTAAAATATATGCAGATTATGCTATAGGATATACTCTTTGTCGAGAGGTAATAACTAAATTTTCGCCGTACTGAGCCTAACTCGCCCAACTGGTAGTTCGCTGAATTGTGAGGATTTAACTACCGCGTGCTACAATTCGCTCGTGAGTGTTATTTCAAGACTTCCTGAACAAGTTATTAACCAAATTGCTGCAGGCGAGGTGGTTGAGCGACCTGCATCTGTAGTTAAAGAATTGGTTGAAAACTCAATTGATGCTGGCGCCACAAGTATAAAAATCTTTATTGAGCAAGGCGGAAAAGCTTTAATTCGAGTTGTAGATAATGGAAGTGGTATATTAAAAGACGATTTGGCGAATGCAACAAAAAGACATTGGACATCCAAAATCTCGTCAGTAGAAGATTTGCACAAGATTGAGAGTATGGGGTTTAGGGGCGAGGCTTTGGCAAGCATTGCTTCTGTTAGTAAGTTTTCCATGCGGTCACGTACAAGTGAAAATGATCATGGGTGGGAGTTAACTGGCGGAACTAACGAGTTAAAGCCTGTTGGAATGCCTGTTGGTACTGAGGTTATAGTAAAAGATCTCTTTTACAATGTACCTGCAAGGCGAAACTTTTTAAAGTCAGATAGGACCGAAGGTGCGCGAATTACCGCCCTTGTTCACCAATTGGCTCTAGCAAACCCCAACATTGCTTTTAGCTTAGAAAAAGATGGAAGAAGCGCATTTAAAACAAGTGGTGATGGAAATGCCCAAAGCGTTATTGAGCTGGTTCTTGGCAAAGGTTTGCATGGTAGGCTCTTAGAAGTCTTTAATGAACATCCGCAAATAAAAGTGACTGGCTTTATTGGTCGCCCTGGAACCGGCACTCCCGGTAAACCAAAGCAGCTTGTGTTTATTAATCATAGGGTTGTTGAGAGTGATGTAGTTCGGGCTGCAGTTCACAAAGGGTACGATTCACTTCTGGGGAGGCATGAAAAACCACAGTTTGCTCTTTTTATTGAAATCGCCCCACATCTTGTTGACTTTAATGTTCATCCACAGAAAAAAGAGGTTAGGCTTCTTAACTCGAATGTTATTTTTCAATTAGTTCATCAGGCAGTAGTTAGCGCATTATCTAGTTATGACCCATTTGTTGGTTCGAGTTCTAATGAGAATTACGCTTTAGAACCATTGCAGCAGTTTGAACCTAGTTCTGAAAAAATAAGTGCTAGTCAAGATTGGTTGGCGAGCAGGACGGCGCCAGCCGAAGGCAAGTCCTATCCAAGGGTGGGTACATCTACTACCAGGGGTTTATGGGGCAATGTCGAGCGAGTTGATGAGTCGGGCACGGACGTCGTTGATACAACACAAGCGCGCGGTAAGGTCTTTCAGTTACTTAACCTTTTTATTGTAGAGGAGTTGGAAGATGCCATTATGATGTATGATCAGCATGCGCTTCATGAGCGTATATTATATGAGCAGTTTTCTAGTGCGTGGTTAAATGAGCGAGACAAGAATGCAACACAGGCATTGCTTGTTCCTGAAGTGATCTCGTTGTCTGAAGAAGAACGCCTAGTTTTTGGAGAAGGGCTAGAGACTTTATCTAAAATAGGGTTTGGTTTTGATATGACTGATGAAGGCGTAAAGATAAAAAGAGTTCCATCTGTTGTATCTGGTTCTAATCTAGAAAAACTAATTCGTGAGTACATAAAAGATATTTTGTCTGCTGATGAGTTTGATATTAGCCCAGCGGTCTCCGGGATTGACTTACAAACGCATAGGCGACTTGCATATATGGCGTGTAGAAGCGCAATTAAGTCGGGCGACAGGTTAACTGAGCTTGAGATTAGGCGCTTGCTTGATGATTACAAAAAAACAACCGTTCGTTTTACATGCCCGCATGGCAGACCTGTGCAGGTTAAAATCACGCGCTTGGAAATGGAGAAGTGGTTTAAACGATAGGGGGTATTTATACTCTCAAGATTGCCACGGAATTTATATAATAAATTTTTCGCAATGACGCTAAAAATTGCAGTACGATGAGTGGATTGTCCGGCTTGTTTCTAGATGTATTTTCTTAAAAATGTTTTTCTATGCCTATCGGAAAGACCAAATTCTTTAAGGGTCTCTAAGTGTTTTTTAGTTCCATACCCAACATTATTCTCCCAATCATATGGTTTGTACTGTTCTTTTTGGGAAAGCTTATACATATAGTTATCTCGTGTGACTTTGGCAAGTATGCTTGCCGCTGCAATTGTAAAGCTTTTTTGATCTCCTTTTATTATCTCTTTGTAGTGAAAATCTGCGTTTTTTATAAATAAGTTTTTGTCACTTATTATTGCGTCAATCTTTATTGTCTTTGATATTTTTTCTAGTGCACTTAGTCCTGCTCTGTGAACTGCTTGTCGAATTCCATTTTTGTCTATCTCTGCCGCGCTTATAAATGATGTGGAGTGTGCAACGGCTAGATCCTGTATTACTGTAGCAAGTCTTTCTCTTTTGGTTTTAGAGATAGTTTTAGAATCGCGGACTTCACTTAACTGTTTGAAACCATTAGTTGTGTCAAAGTTTCTTAAAAACACCACGGCTCCTACGCATACCGGACCTGCGACTGCTCCACGTCCGACCTCATCTAGCCCGACCACGTATTTGGCTCCACGAGACCAAAAGGGGCGTTCGTGTTCGAGTGTTGGAGGGACTTGCATTGTGTTATTGTAACAAGCTTGTGTGCGTTTTTTACAGATATGTTTGGCACCTGTAAACTTAAGACATGGAGCAGCAAGGGGAGCACAATAAAAGTGCGAATCTAAGGAGGTTGGCAATTATTATTTCTAGAGTCTTCGGGCCACTTTCAAGTTTGCCGTTGGGACTGGTTTATTTAAGTGTGTTTAAAACGGGATTAGATGTTGATGTCCGTTTTAAGGTTGGGGGCACATTGTTATTTGGGTTATATTTGTTGCCACTACTAGTAGCTCTATTCTTTTTATACTCAAAAAGGGTATCAGATATAGATATCACAGACAGAAAAGAGCGCAGGTTGTTGTTGGTTCTTGTCTCTTTTGTCTTGTGGTTAACCTTGCTGATTGTGTTAACAATGCCAGTTACGGTTTTACTTTTAAAGATATTATTGTTTAGCTGTTTGTCATTTACATCTATTGCCGTACTGACTTTTTGGGACAAGGTTAGCCTGCACGTATCTAGCATTACGACGCTATCTTTTGTTCTTGTTATGATCTTTGGCTTGTATGGTGCAATCTCGTTTTTGCTGATTCCTATTATTATGTGGGCAAGGGTGTATCTTGGCAAACACAATAGTCATCAGGTTCTTGTTGGGGCGTTGGTACCGGTTTTGCTTTTCTTGACAGAGTATTTGGTAATGCTAGAATAATGATGTGAGGGGCAGTAAACCAATGAAAAGCAGTAATGCTCTTATTTTTTCTGAAAACTCGTTGCTTACCGTGTCACATTTGCTCGATGAATTGGAATCTGTTCCGGTTCGTGGGGATGCAGAAAAGATGGTTTTGCAGGTTTTGGGAGAGAGTGTCGCTCATTCAAATGGATTGCTTGGCAGCGTGGAAGAGAATGATATTGAAGAGATCTTGGCAGGTATTGAGGACGACTTTTATGAGTAAGCGCTCATATCCTTTTTATTCTAGATCATTTTAGATTAGGTGGTGCCCTCGTTTTCGGTTAAAATATGCTTATGCGTTTTTCTGATATTGAAATAACACAATTAACTAAAGCATGGCTTGCGATTAGTCTTGCTTTTGCAATAGTTTGGCGACATATGTCGCTTCCGTTTTGGCAAATATATTTGCTTGCAGCACTAACTGTTGCAATTGCTTTTATTACCCATGAGCTTGCACACAAATACGTAGCACAGCGATTTGGTTGTTGGGCTGAGTTTAGGAGTTTTGATATGGGGTTAGTCTTAGCGGTTTTGGCTAGCTTGCTACTTGGTATGATATTTGTTGCTCCTGGTGCTGTTGTCATTAGTGGGGTGGTTACTACCGAAGAAAACGGAAAAATTGCAGCGGCGGGACCTGTTACAAATCTTGTTGTCTCTGCTTTGTTTTGGTTTTTATTGCAAAGCGCCCCCTTGGTAGATCTTTCGTTTCTGCCTGTTGGTCTTGTTGGTTTTATGTACATGTTTTTTCAAATAGGATTTAGCGTTAGTGCATGGCTGGCTCTTTTTAATCTAATTCCGTTTGGACCGTTAGATGGTGTTAAGGTTCTCAGGTGGTCGCAGAGTATTTGGTTGGCGTTGATTTTAATTTCGGGAGCGATGGTGTTTCTCCTTCCGGGACTAGCAGGCGCTTGACGCGGGTGCTAGTTGTGATATGATTTTTAAACAATGGGTTTGTTTGATCGCAATACTGACAACAAAAAAAATAAGGGTGCGGCTAGCAGCGCTGTGCGTGGATCGTCAGCGGTGGGGGTTCCAGAGACTCTACCTGTGATTGCTTTGAAGAATACGGTTATATACCCTCATACCGTAGTGCCTGTATTTTTTGAAGACGAGAACTCGTTAAAGGCGCTTGAGCGCGCGCAGTCTCAAGAAGGTGCCATTGCTGCATTTACTTTAACAGAGGAGTCTAGGTTAGCTTTAAGTATGGGTGGAGACGAATCTGCCTCTGATGTTAAGGGTGTATCTAAAACCAAAGATGATTCTCGCTCAAGTGTAGAGCCTCAGGATTTGTATGGTGTTGGGACCATGTGCCGAATTCATAGGGTTATGCCCGTTACAGGGCGGCATGGCGCAATGGTGGTTTTGCAAGGGGTTGCCAAAGTGCGAGCGATCGACTTCTGGCGTGACGACTCATTTTTAACTGTTACTCCTATGTTGGAGGAAGATGTTGTAGAAAATAGTAAATCTGTTCAGGCGCTTATGAGAAATGCGCTTCTTACCGCACAGAAAATTATCGCGAATACTCCCTATATGCCTCAAGAGCTGCAAATCGCGCTGGAGGATCTTACCGATCCGTTAAAGTTTGTGTACTTACTGGCAACGTTAGTGAGGTTTGATGTCTCGGAAAAGCAAATAATCTTAGAGGAAAGATCTGTGGAGGAGAAGCTCAAAAAAACAGCTGCTATCCTTTCGCGAGAGCTAGAGCAAATAGAGCTAGGGGGCAAGATAGTGTCAAATGTAAAAAAAGAATTTGGCAAGATGAATCGAGAGGCATTTTTGCGCCAACAGCTTCGCGAAATACAAAAAGAGTTGGGTGAGGAAAGTGAGGGGCAGCGAGATGCGCGTGAGTATATGGATCGTCTAAACAAAGGCGAGTATCCGGATTATGTGAGAAAGGAGTTGGAGCGTGAAATTTCTAGGGTAAGCACGATGCACCCGCAATCGTCTGAGTATCATGTGCTTCGCACCTACATAGATTTAGTACTTGATTTACCGTGGGGTAAACCAAAGGAAAAAGAATTAGACATAAGCTCGGTTGTTGAAACCCTTGATAAAGATCACTTTGGATTAAAGGATGTTAAGTTGCGCATAGCGGAATATATGGCTGCACGCAAGCTTAATAAGGAGCATAAAGGACCAATCCTTTGTTTTGTTGGGCCTCCTGGTGTTGGTAAAACTTCGCTTGGTAAATCTATCGCAAATGCTTTGGGTAGGGAGTTTGTGAGGATTAGCCTTGGCGGGATGCACGACGAGTCGGAGATTCGTGGGCACAGAAGGACTTATGTAGGGGCTATGCCAGGCAAAATCATTCAAGGTATTCGTAGGGCTGGAACTCGTAACCCTGTATTTATGTTAGACGAGATTGACAAGATCGGTTCTGACTTTAAGGGGGATCCTGCCTCGGCATTGCTTGAGGTGCTAGACCCTGAACAAAACAATACTTTTCATGACCACTACCTTGATTTAGATTTTGATTTATCGGATGTAATGTTTATCGCAACCGCCAACGTGATGGATACAATACAACCCGCGTTAAGGGATAGGATGGAGGTCATTGAAATTTCAGGCTATGTAAATGAAGAAAAGATAGAGATTGCAAAGAGTTTCTTATGGCCTAAGGTTCTTAAGGCCCATGGTTTAACAAAGAGTAAAGTGAAAGTGTCAGACGATACTTTAAGGCTTATTCTTGAGGAATATACTAGAGAGTCGGGGGTGCGTGGTTTTGAAAGGGAGCTTTCTAAGATTGCTCGTAAGGCCGCATACGATTTTGTAACAGGAAAGTCTAAGACCTTAACCATTAATAAAAAGCGTGTTCGAGAATACCTTGGTCCTCGCAAGGTGTATTCTGAGGTTGCCGCAAGGACGGCAAAGCCTGGTGTTGCTACTGGACTTGCATATACCCAAGCGGGGGGCGAAATCCTTTTTGTGGAAGCCGTTAGTGTTCCGGGCGGCAGAAGGCTTATGCTTACGGGTTCTCTGGGGGATGTTATGAAAGAGTCCGCAAAGGCGTCGTTAAGTGTTGTAAAGGCTCGTGCTAAGGCTTTGGGGATAGACGAAAGCTTCTTTAAGAAAAACGATATACATGTACATGTGCCTGCAGGCGCTGTGCCTAAGGACGGACCTAGTGCAGGAGTTACCATTGCAACGGCCATCGTGTCTCTCGCGTTAGGATTGCCTGTTAGAAATGATGTTGCTATGACGGGGGAGATTACCTTGACGGGCGACGTGTTGCCGATTGGTGGTGTAAAAGAAAAGGTTTTGTCGGCAAAAAGGGCTGGTATAAAAACGGTCTTGCTTCCGGAGAAGAATAAGCCTGATGTTGAGGAAATAGATAAAGAGCTGCTCGATGGGCTAGAGTTTTTGTATGTGAAGGATGTTGATGATGTTTTAACGGCGTCGATACGCCGCGACCGATAGGGTGCGGGAAATCCACTAGCGAGAACGACTACTAGTTATAGTCTTTGCGGCGAGCAAAAGCAGGTAAATGCACAGACTTATCAACACAACGCTTGACAGGGTTGACTTCTTTGATATAATCTATCTAGAACATTGAGATACGCCTAGTTCCCAGTGTTTGGCTTAGAAGGATTAAGTCTCTGACTAGATTCTTTTCTTGGCTGAGCACTTGGAACTGGGCGTATTTTTTAGTCCTCACACTCCTAAGGACTTGGGAAAAGGTTATTCTTTTATCGGAAGTGTAACAGTAAATGTTGTGCCTTTGTGTACTTGGGATTTAACTTGGATTTTTCCTTTTAACGACTCTACAATCGATTTTGTAATGAACAAACCAAGACCTGTGCCCCCTGCTGTTGGGATTTCTACCAATGTTTGTTCTGTTCTAAAGAATTTCGTAAAGAGTTTGGGCATGTCTTCTTTTCTAATGCCAATGCCGGTATCTTTTACTTTTATAATGACTGAGTCGTCTTTCTGGTCAACGCAAACTGTGACGCCTCCTTCTTGAGTATATTTAATGGCGTTACTGATTAGGTTTAATAAGATTTCGTCTAGTTTATCCTTGTCGCTATACATCGTAAGTTTGGTTAACTTCGTTTTTAGTTTTAGAGAAAGTCCTTTTTCTTTTGCCTTTACCTCTAGCTCCTCAACTAAGTCCTTGACTGTTTCAATTAAGTCAAACTCGGTGTAATCAAACTGTAGGCGCCCATCTTCAATACGTGAGACGTCAAGCATGTCGTTTATTATCTGTAGGAGGCGTTCGTTGGATTGAAATGCACGATCTAGTGCCTCTGCTTGCTCTTTGTTGATTGGTCCTTTCTTGCCTTGCATAACAAGCCAAAGGTAACTTTTAATTATTGAGGCTGGTGTTCTAAGTTCATGTGACGAGATATCAATGATGTAGTCTTTCATTTTATCTACTTGTTTGAGTTTGTTGTAAGCGTCTTGTAGCTCTTTGGTTGCTTCTTCGACGCGTTGTTTGAGTTCGTCGTTAAATTGAAGTTCCCTTTCGTATAGGACCACATTTTCTAGAGCGTTTGATAGGTGATAGCGTAGGGTATCAAGCATGTCTATCTCTTGTGTTGAGTATGCACCATTGTTAGCTTTGTGAGAAAGTAGCAATAAACTCGGTTGAGAACTTTTTCTTGGAATAGGGAGACATACCGCAATATTAAGCTTTTGTAGCAAGTTATATATCTCACTAAGTCTAGACCGTTCTTCTATTGATTCGTCTGAAACACGTTCTTTTAATTCATCGATTATGTATATTGTTGGGTCTTTTATTAATAGGTCAATTAACTGCTTTGTTTCTTTTCTATGAGACTTTTTAATCAGCTTGCCAACTATTTCTAATTTCGAGTTTTCAGTCTCGGTATAGGCTATAGATACTTTTTCGACGTAGAGCATGTTTTTTAGATTTGAAGTTAGTGTTTTGCACAAACCTTCAATGTTGAGCGATTGGGTTATTTCTTCTTGTAGTTTTTTAAATTGCCTAGAAAGTGGCGGTTTTTTAAAAACATGAATGTCTACAAATTCGTGTAGTGGTCTGTTTGTATTATCGTTAATAAATACGGTTAGAATCGCCGCTATGGTTGCTGTAATGATGTAGCCAGGAAGGTTGATCGGTTCATGAAAGTACATGCTGTAGGCAGCAACTAGGATTAAGTACAGTCCAAGAAGTAGTAACGTCCTAACCACTCGTGTAATCGCTTCTTCTAAGACCACTCGTGTGTCCATAAAGCGATATTTCAACATGGCATATGAGATGGTTAGGGGATAAGCGATTATCAGGTAGTTTCCAATAGGTTCCATTGGGATGTTGTACCAAAGAGGAAAGTTGGTTAGTCCGCAGATTTGACCTATTAATAAGCCTGCGACAACAATTCTTAGGCGTTGCCGATTGATACCGGTTACTTTTTGGGAGTTAATTAAAATTCGAATTAGTCCGAAACTACTTAGTCCAAAGAAATGTATAAGTGCGAAAATAATGTAAACCGACCCTGGAACTGGCCAGTATGGGAAGAGTAATCGCGGCTCGACTCCTTGTATCATTAAGCTCGTTGGCGTAAGTAATACAAAGAGTATGGTTTGAACAATAATTATCTTAACGAGATTTTTAAATCGATTTAGTTCGTTAAGAAAGGTTAGTATCCATATAACAAAACTTGTTGGGATCAATACTGAGCCAACTGTTAAAACTCGTATCCAGAAAAGCGCAACGGATGGATCTGCTGCCATTTGCCATTGCCAATAGCCAAATGCCCATATTGCGACAGAGAAGTTAAAGTAAGCTAATCGTCGGTGTTGTGTGCTTCTGAAGCGATATAGTAAAAGCGTGACCCCAAGAAGGAGGGCTCCAATAAAGTTTATAAAGCTAATTATTGCGTAGCTTTGCATAATTTATTCATTACTTTTGTGCAATCCAGCCGTTAAATACTCCAAGTTGTACTTGTTGAATATTGTTGAATCCACCGATTCTTAGTATATCTGCAACTTGCTTTTGGGTTCGGTACTTCATGTTTGGCCATTTAAGGACTTTGTGGGCAAATGCCTTTTGTTTGGGAGATGAGATTGTAGCGCCTATATAGTAACCGTTGGGTTTAAGTCTAGAGTAAATAAGTTTTGTCTCGTTTATTAACCAGTCATCTTCGACGTACTCACTTATTCCTACCGACTCAAATATTGAGACAGAATTTTCATTAGTGTTAGTGAGCACATCTGTTGATATTTCGGATTTAAATTCTGCTATACCGGTTAGGTTGTTATCGTTTGCCGTTTTCTTAGCTCGTTCTATGGCTCTGGGGTCACTGTCAACAAAAACTATGCGAATGTCCTTGTGGCGTGTGGCGTCTATGTTGGGAAGTAGGTAGGTATACAAAAACCCACTACCAGATCCTAAACTAAATATAGAGATCGTATCGTCGCGTTCTAAACTGTCTTTAGTTACCTCAATTAGTGCTTGCCTAATCCAGTTAAAACGGAATCGTAATGACTGTGCAGCGGCAGCACTTTGCCACCTATGGTCCCATACAGTATATTTAGGATTATCTTTTTTGTAATCGTATATTGGGTGGAGTGCATTGTCTGTTGACTTTTCGACAACAACTTTTTTAAAAACATCTCGTCCTACTGGGCTTGTCGCAAGAAATAGTAAAGTTCCAAAAGGAACTGGCAATCTTGCTGCCTTTTCTACCCAAGGGTCTGAGGGTTCGCATATGAAGTCCTTTTGCATGCATTTGAATTTCGTTGTCATATTAGGAATAAGTATACACTATACAGGATAAATTATTCATCATATACGCCAATTAGTTTTCCTGTTACAAGGAGTCTATTGATTGGTTGGCCGGGAGGGTCGCATGTTTGCAAGGTAATGCTTGAAAAAGTGTGGGACTTCGTTAGAACAGAGGTATCAAACTTACTAACAATTGTTTTGTCAATGACTAGATAGTCATAACGCTTATCATTGTAAAAGATGCTAATTGTATCGCGACTAACCTTAAGCTCGTGTAATTTGGTGAAAACGGCCGCATAGCGTGCGATATTGCGTTCGTCTGCTGTGGAGTGAGCGAAGAAATAAGAGTTAACGATTTCTTCTGAAGGCTTTGGGGTACCTAGCGCGTGTGCAACTCCAGCGTTTAAAGCCTTGTTGTATTCTGCCTTGTTGTTGACTGTAACATCCCATACGATTGGGCTGTTCACGCTAATTTTTGGAATCATGATTGTGCCGCTTTTATTTACTGGCTGAGATGGGAGTGGTGGTCCAATAAGTGTAAATGTTCCAAGTACTTTAGGATGGCGAGGTGTGGGAGTAGGGCTTGGCGTAGCTATAAGATTGGCTTTATGGTTGCGCGTTTCGTTTGTTGTGTTTTTTGGGGTTAGGCTTTGCGTAGGTGTGGCTTTTTTAATGGTGTTATATCCTAGCACTGAGTCGTAGCCTGGCGAAAAAGATGTCCTTGGCATAGTCGCACCTGCGATAAGGAATAGAATGATTAAATTGGTAATAAGAAAAAGACTTCTTTTCATCGGTTACGTTAATAATGATACGTAAGCATAGTGATATAATCAATCCTAAGCATAGGGGCGAGTAGCTCAGTGGTAGAGCGCGAAGCTTATACCTTCGTGGTCGTAGGTTCGATCCCTACCTCGCCCACCATCCTCCTTCGCTAAAGCTATGGAGGAAATATCGAAATGTGTCTACCTACACGTTTTGGGCCTGTAGCTCAGCCCGGCTAGAGCGCTGGTATCGCACACCAGAGGTCAGGGGTTCAAATCCCCTCAGGTCCACCAAACGCTAGCCCAACTCTTTCATTAAATATAGTTGAATTTCTTCTTAGATTAAACGGTGTACAGGTAAAAACAACGGGTGAGAGTAACTCACTGACTTTATAGTTCCTTAAGTGTTTCGTTTGCCTTATCGGCGGAGTTTACGTAAGCTAAGTACTTTTCGGTGGTTGCAAGGCGCCTGTGTCCTGCCATTTTAGAGATAGTAACTAGACTTGTGCCTTGCTTTATGTGGTGAGCAATCCACGTGTGGCGCAAATCGTTGACCTTGGCATTTTCGATGCCTGCCTTTTCGTAGTATCTATCGATACTTGCACGAATATTTCTGACTAGCAATGGATTGCCGGTTCTGGTTACAAACAAGTGGTCGTCTTCGGTTTCTGGGCGAGTTTTTAGGTATTCTTTCAACGCGGCAATAGCTGCCTTGTTTAATGGAATTGTTCTTTCTAGGGTTGTCCTGGACTCGGGAATATAAAGCGTTCCTTCTTCATCGCTTTCAATTTTAAGTTGATTTAGTCGTATATCTGCAAGTTCACCAATTCTAATTCCGGTTTGTAATAATAGCTCAATTATTGCATATGTCCTAGGATCTTCTCGTGCTGCGTCGCGTAATGCTCGGTACTCGGTTTTGCTTAAAATCCTTGGGGGAGGAGTTTCAAACTTAGGGTGAGAGATTAGTGTTGATGGGTCTTCAACGATCAAGTCGTTTAACTTTAGAAACCTGAAAAAGGTCTTAATTGAGTTTAATTTTCTAGAAATACTCTTTTTTGTATAGGCTTTGTTGTCGAGGTCTCCTAAAAACGACTTAATATCATCAGTTGTTATCTGGTGAACATGCGTCTTGCCATAGTTTGAATTAATATGGTCAAGAAGCTGCTGAATGTCTTTTTTGTATGCAATTATTGTCGATTGGGCTCTGTCTTTTTCTGACAAATGCTCGACAAACTTACGGTGTGCCTCATCAAATTGAATCATATGCTGTATCCTAACACTGACAGGAATTCTTGTCAATAGCATTAGATATAGGTCTATTGCCTTCTTGCTCTATACGAAGCACTATATTTACTGATAATATACTTATATGGTCAAAATTAAACGTAGAAAAACAATGAAAGGGCTTATTGCTTTGGTTGTTGTTTTGGTTGGTTTGTGGGTTTCGGTTAGTTCCGTGCTAAATCTGTGGAAAACCCAGAAACAGCTAAGTGACTTACAGGGAGAAGTTATGGCGTTGCGAGATGAAGATAAAAAACTAAGGGAAAGTGAACAATACAAAGAGAGTTCGCTTTACATTGAGAAAGAAGCTCGAGACAAACTAAATTTGATAAAACCAGGTGAGAAAATCATTGATATATCTGGAGATATGGAAGTGGCAAAAAATAGTTTAAAGGAAAAGGAAAGTAAAACACAGTTATCGGCTAGGGAGCTATGGGTGTTGTTATTGTCTGGTGGTTTGAATTAATCCTATCTCTTTGATAACATACGATATACAGCGCGGGTGGTAGGTCCAGTTGATCTTCCAAGGCTCATAACCTTGGTAACCGGGTGCAACTCCCGGACCCGCAACCATCCTCTTTTGCCAAAGCTGTTGGGGATTAGCATGTGTTTTGTGGCTGGGTAGCTCAGTTGGTTAGAGCGGAGGACTCATAAGCCTCAGGTCGTGGGTTCAAATCCCACCCCAGCTACCAGCTTGTACGTGATAAAATTACTGCGTGAAACCTCTAGGTAAAAATAAAAAAATCCCAGGGAAAAAGAATAGTTGGGTACGTCTAACTGTAATTCTTGGTACTTACCTTGTTATTACTGTGGCGATTGCCTATGCAATAGGAATGTTCTCAGATGGTGTAACAGGAGATTGGTTCGGTGGGAACGTTAAAGATATCCCATTAAGCCAAGTGGTCACGGACGTTAAGAATAATAAGGTGGATACAATAGAGGTGAGTGGCGATGAGCTAACTGTAATATATAAAGACGGTACAAAAGCGAAGTCTCAAAAAGAATATTCTTCGATATATGAGATTCTAAACAACGCAGGGGTTACAGATCTTAGTTCTTTAGACACCAGGATTGAAGTAAAAACATCGTTTTTTGATGGTGCATGGGGGGCAATCCTTGTTAATGCGCTGCCGATTATCATAATGATTGTGTTCTTTTTATTCATTTTCCGTCAAGCAGGAAGAGGTGGCGGTGGGATTTTTGACTTTGGGAAGTCTAATGCGAGGCTTTTCTCAAAAGATCAACCAAAGGTAACCTTTAAGGACGCGGCGGGCGTTGATGAAGCAATTCATGAGCTAGAGGAGGTAGTTGATTTCTTACGCAATCCAGGTAAATACAGGAAGCTTGGCGCAAGGATACCAAAAGGAATTTTGTTAATTGGTCCTGCTGGAACGGGTAAAACGCTTTTGGCTCGTGCAGTAGCTAATGAAGCAAAGGTCCCATTCTTTAGCATGGCAGGGTCGGAATTTATGGAGATGTTAGTTGGGGTTGGTGCTTCGAGGGTTCGCGACTTGTTTAAGAGGGCTAAGGAAAACGCCCCTGCGCTTATTTTTATCGATGAGATAGATACTATTGGCAGGCAGCGCGGGCGTGCAATGGTGTCTTCCAATGGAGAACAAGAACAGACGTTAAATCAGATCTTGGTGGAGATGGACGGATTTTCGCCAAATGACAATGTGATTGTTATTGCGGCAACAAACAGGCCTGATTTGCTAGATGCAGCATTAACTAGGCCTGGTAGGTTTGATAGACAGGTAGTATTGCAACTCCCAGACATTAAAGGTCGAGAAGAGATACTAAAGGTTCATAGCAAAAATAAACCTTTAGCTAAGGATGTGGACTTGTCTCAAATTGCTAAGATGACGGTTGGTTTTAGTGGTGCTGAGTTAGAGAACATGTTAAACGAGGCTGCGATACTTGCAGCAGCCACAGGCAAAAAGGAAATTACAAATAAGGACATTCGTGAAGCCATTACCAAGGTGAAGCTAGGCGTTGAGAGAAGGCACATCCAGTCTGAAGAAGATAAGCGGATGACGGCATATCATGAGGCAGGGCACGCCATTGTTGCTAAGCGTCTACCAGATATGGACTCCGTGCATAGGATTAGTATTGTAAGTCGCGGGCTTGCGTTGGGCTTTACTGAGATAAATCCAGACGTTGATAAATCTCACCAAACGCAAAAAGATTTACTTAACAGAATAACGGCACTACTTGGTGGTCGTGCGGCAGAAGAACTTGTATTTAAAGAACGGACTGCAGGGGCGGGAAGTGATTTAGAAAGGGCTAGTTCTATTGCATACAAGATGGTTACAGAACTAGGGATGAGTAATCTTGGACCGACAGCATTTACTTATGAATCTGACCGCAAGAACCCACTGATGCCTACACAATATTCCCAAAAGACCGCTTCGCAGATAGACGATGAAGTTAAGCGAATTGTAGATGACTGCTACGATAAGGCAAAGGGTATTATCAGCCGAGACAGAAAACTGCTAGACAAGGTTGTGGAGGTACTAATGAAGGAAGAGACCATAGAGCGAGAAGACTTCGACAAGATAGTTGCGGAATATGACGAAAAGCAATAGGAAACGAGTCGCTCTAATTGACTCGAATAGTTTAATTCACAGAGCATTTCATGCGTTGCCACCACTTACAGCCCCTGATGGTAGACCAACTGGTGCTGTTTATGGTTACGTAATGATGTTACTTAATGTAATAAAAGACGTTAAGCCTGACTATATTGTTGCGGTGTGGGACACAAAAGAACCTACTTTTAGGCATAAGGAGTACTTAGAATATAAAGCGCAACGTCCTACAACAGATCCTCTTTTGATTGAGCAAATACCGATAACACAAGAGGTTGTAAGAAGTTTGGGGATCCCTCAGCTTTCTAAAGAAGGTTTTGAAGCAGACGACATTATAGGAACCTTAGCAAATTCGATCTCTAAGGATAAAGACATGGAGGTTGTTATTGTGACCGGTGATATGGATGCACTTCAGTTGGTTAGAGAAAATGTATTTGTTTACACTGCAAAGCGTGGATTATCAAACACTGTACTTTACGATGAGGAGAAGGTTAAAGAGCGATACGGCGGCTTGTCTCCTAACCAGTTGGTTGATTATAAGGCGTTAAGGGGGGACCCTTCGGATAATATTCCAGGAGTTAAAGGCATTGGAGATAAAACTGCTACTGAGTTGTTATTAAGGTATGGAGATCTTGACAAGATTTATGCGCATATTGACGAGATTCAAGGTAGGACTGGAAAGCTTCTAGTAGAGGGGCATGAGAGTGCGTTTCTTAGTAGGAAGCTGGCAAGGATAGATGTGGATGTACCCATTGATTTCCGTTTAGAAGATGCAGTTATAACAGATTTCGACATCGACAGAGCGATTGAGGTTTTTACCTCTTTGGGTTTTAAGTCAATGATCGGTAAACTGTTGCAGCTTAAAAATGGGGATTTGTCTGTTTCACAGCCAAAAAGAATTTCACCTGGAGACGATATAAAAAAGATATTACCTCTTGAAGAGAAAGAGTGGGAAGGTGTATCAAAAAAGGATTGGCATGTGTTTGATTACAAGATAGTTGAAAATGTATTAACTGGATACACTGGTAAAAGGTTGTCTTTTGAAAAAGTGTTTGAGCGTTGGTTTGGATTTGAGCTTGCTCCCGTTGAGACTTTTTCAGTAGAAGAAAAGCAACTTCTTGAATACGCATTAGCTTTTAAAATGAAGAAGGAGTTGGCAGGCGAAAAGCTAGAGCGACAGCGAGATTTGATTTACAACTGTGAGTTTGTGCTTGTTCCTATTTTAGAAAGGATGAAAGAGGTTGGTATAGCGGTTGACCGTAGTTTTTTGGCAGAAGAAGCCAATAAGTTCGAAGCAAGGCTTAAAGACTTACAACGTAAGATCTACGAGAGCGTTGGTTACGAATTTAATATTAATTCCCCTAAGCAGCTAGCTGAAGTTTTGTTTGACGTGTTGAAATTACCTGTCATTAAAAAGACAAAGACAAGTAGGAGCACAGATGAGAGTGTGCTTACAAAGCTTAGTGGGCTACACCCTGTTGTTGACTTGTTGCTTCAGTATCGAAGTGAATATAAGATTAAATCCACATATCTCGAGCCATTATTAGAGTTTAGCCAAAAAGATGGACGAATCCATTCGACGTTTAAACTAGCCGCTACTGCTTCGGGGAGATTAAGCTCAAATCATCCAAATCTGCAAAACATACCAATCAATGATGAACTCGGTTTCCGTCGAGTGTTTATTGCAAGTAGTGGCAAGGTTTTGGTCGCAGCAGATTATTCGCAGATAGAGCTTAGACTTATGGCTAGTATGAGTGGTGACGAGCAATTGCTAGAGCTGTTTGCTAGCGGGGTTGATGTGCATTTAGCAACAGCTGCCCGCTTATTTAAGAAAGACATTAAAGAGATTTCGTCAGCAGAAAGAAAGATCGGGAAGACAGTTAACTTTTCCATAATGTATGGAATAAGCCCTTTTGGGCTAGCAGAGGCTTTGGGAATAGATAGGGCTGAGGCAAAAAGGTATATCAGTGACTATTATGAAACCTATCCAGACGTTAAGCGCTGGCAAGAGGAAGTTTTAGAGAAGACACGCAAACTAGGGTTTGTTGAGTCTATGTATGGGAGGAGGAGGTTGCTTCCTGACATCAATTCGACGAACGTACACAGGCGTATGGCAGCTGAACGAGTCGCAATTAATCACCCGCTACAAGGGACTCAGGCGGATATTATCAAAAAGGCAATGGTGTCCTTAGATAAACAAATGCATGATAAAAAAATGCCTGCCGATTTATTATTGCAGATTCATGACGAGCTAGTGCTTGAGGTTCAAGAATATAGGGCTTACGAACTAGCAAGATTGTTACGAGATGTAATGGAAGATGTAGTAGAATTACAGCCAAAACTTAAAGTCGAAGTGAAGATTGGTCCCAACTGGTTAGATACTCAAACTGTTACTTAAAATAAACATGCCAAGAAAAGAGTTCTTCGAAAAACATGACAAAAAGATCCAGCGTATCTTAGAAGTGTTTCCAGGAGTGTTTTCTTGGATAGCTTTAACGATGCCCTTTTGGTTGTCTTTTTGGGCGCCTCGTTGGGTTGCTTATATCGTGTTGGGTTTTACTGTGTACTGGGTTTACCGCTCTGCAGAGTTAGCCTTTAATGCTGTTCGCGGCTACTCTCGACTTAAGGCATACGAACAAATTGACTGGATAAAAGCCCTTAGAGAGCTTGAGAGTCCGCCGATTCCAGTAAATGAGGTACATCACGTCATGATAATCCCGTTTGCTAAGGAGCCCCTTGGTGTACTAGACAAGACTTTAGAAAAGGTTTCACAACAAACTTTCCCAACGAAACAAATATCCATTGTTATGGCTACTGAAGGTAGGTTCCCTCAAGGAGAAAAAATTGCTAAGGAGCTTGCTTTAAAGTATGAGGATGCTTTTGCGAACTTTTGGATAACGGTTCATCCAGACATTCCGGGAGAGGTAAAAGGTAAGTCATCAAACATGGCCTTTGCGGGAAGGTTTGTAAGTAAAAAAATACGTGAGCTTGATATTCCAGTAGAAAATGTGACTATAACAAGTTGTGATTCTGACTCTAGACTGTCTACTAAATACTACGCTTGTTTGACATACACGTTCTTAACGGATGAGGATAGATACAACCACATTTATCAGGGGACGTTGATGTTTTATAACAATATTTGGGTAGTGCCATTTCCAATACGTGTAGTTAATTCTGTAGGTTCAATTTTAAACCTAGCAAGACAAATGCGGCCTGAAAAATTAATAAACGTATCAACATACACATTGAGTCTAAAACTATTGGAGGAAGCAGGATATTGGGATGTTGATGTTATTCCGGAAGATTGGCATTTATTCTTTAAAGCATTCTTTTCTAAACGAGGTGAGGTTTCTGTAGTTCCAATATTTTTGCCAATATATGCAGATGCCGCTGAGTCAACATCATATTTTAAAACAATGAAGAGCCAGTATGAGCAGTTAAAGCGTTGGGCATGGGGAGTTACCGATATACCGTATATTGTAAAGAAATGGTTCACAAGTCCGGATGTACCTTTTATTCGCAAGACAAGGCATGTTTTATGGGCGATGGAATTTCATCTTCTTTGGCCTGTTAATTGGTTTATTATTACTATCGGGGCGATGGTTCCTGCAATGGTAAATCCTAGGTTTGGTGAAACAGTTTTAGGGCGGAGTCTGCCTATGGTTGCAGGTAATATCTTAACACTTAGCGCTTTGTTTTTAGTTGTGATAATAATTGTTGACTGGAAAGCAAAACCAAATAGGCCAAGGGAGTTTTCTTGGGTGTATGTGCCAGTACTTGTTTTGCAATGGCTTGCAATGCCGATTACGGGTTTGTTCTTTGGCGCATTGCCTGGACTTGATGCACATACTCGTTTAATGTTAGGGAAGTATTTAGAATACAAGGTGACAGAAAAGGTGTCAGAAGATGAACGAAAGCAAAAAGGCAAATAACAACGAAATGCTTGCAATCTTTACCGATGCGTACAGACCAAAACTTGATGGGGTTTCGGTAACACTAGAGAATATGGTTAATTATTTTGATGCAACTGGCTATCGATATCATTTATTTGCGCCTAAAACCCCAGGTGAATACGAAGACAGCGACAGCACGTTTAGGCTTTCCTCTGTTCCAATTATATTTCAGCCAGAGTTACGTTGGTCTTTTCCAATTGGTGTTCGTGCGTTTAACGCTTTACGCAAGACTCATTACTCACATGTACATTCGCACTCTCCTGGTCCTATGGGGATTATGGCATGGAGTGTTGCAAAGTTTATGGCATTGCCGCATTTCCACACATTTCATACGTATTATCCAGACTATTCGCACTATGTTTTTAATGGCAAGGTCTTGTCAAAGGAAACAGTGACTAAATTATGTGTATTTTGGGTTAATAGGGTTGATTTTGTAATAGCGCCGAGTAGTAAGGTGAAAAACTGGCTCGTTAGCAATGGCGGGCGCACTCCGATAGTGGTGATCCCCAACGGTATAGATACTGAAAAGTTCTCTCCGCCACAAGGGAATGATGACAGGAATTACTTAGTTAGAAAAGGGGTTGTTAAACAAGGCGATCGCGTTGTTCTTTTTGTTGGTAGGATGGGGCAGGAGAAATCAATAGATGTGTTGATTCATTACTTTGCTGATTCAATTACTCATATTCCGGACAATGTTAAGCTTGTTGTAGTTGGTGATGGTCCCGACATGAAGAAACTCAAAGGATTAGTAGATGACTTGGGGGTTGTAAGCAGGGTGATGTTTACTGGATATATAGATCCTAAAGAAATGCCAGATGTGTATAGGGCGTCAGATGTGTTTGCGTTTATGAGTACGTCTGAGACTCAAGGTTTGGTGGTTGCAGAAGCTTTGGCAAGTGGCCTTCCAGTGCTATTAGCAAAAGACGATGCGTTTGCGGAGGTGCTCGCTGATGGAGAAAACGGGTATTGGATAGAGGGCGCCTCGCATTTTGCATTTCACCTAAATGCCCTGTTCTCAAAGGATGAGTTATTGAGGAAAATGTCTTCAAAAGCAAGGAGCGCCGCTTTACAACTTAGCATAGAAAAGCAGCTAAAGGTATTAGAAGACTATTACCGTGAAGGTGTTGAAGCTTGGGCTAAGCGGCGCTTGTTGCGGGATATTGTTTCCTCAAAGAAGCTAAGAGATGTGTCCTTAAAATTTATTAAAGAGATTCGCGGTATTATAGAAAAGGGATAGCCACAGATGTTTAAACCAAACTATCAAATAACAAACAACATACTAATGGGGATTGCCTCTATTGAGGCGGCGCGGGAAGTTATAGAGAACTCTCCGTTGGTTCCATACTGGGAGCGCCAGTTTAGAGAAGATAGGGTCGTTCGCGTCGTGCATTATAGCACGGCCCTAGAGGGCAACTCCCTAAGCATAGAAGATGTAAGGAAGGTGCTTAAGGGGGAGGAGGGAGAAGTAAAGGCGTTTCAGCGAGACATTCAGGAGGTTATTAACTATAGGAATGTCGTTGCCTATATCGAAAAGATACCTACTGGTACGAAACGTATCACACTAGAACACATGAGCGATATTCATTCGTTGACTGTAGAGAATATAGTCCCGCTAGAGGAAAGGGATTCTTTCCGCACGTTGCCTTGGGGAACCAAAAACTCTAGGACAGGGGAGATTAGTTTCGTGGCGCCGCCACCTGAGGATATTGAGCGTTTAGTTTCTGACTTTTTCGAATGGGTTAATTCTAGTGATTTTGAGAGTATGCATCCGATACTAAGGGCCGGAATAGTTATTGCTGAAATAGCTAGGATACATCCGTATACAGAGGGTAATGGTAGAACATCTAGGGCGATGGGGACATTGTCTTTATATCTAGACGGATACGATATAAAGCGCTTCTTCGCACTTGATGAATACTACGATCAAAATGCAGAGATGTTTTATGAAGCAATACAAAGCTATCAAAAAGTGACTGATTCACTAGTTCCGTGGCTTGAGTTTTTTGTTAAGGGGTTAGATATAGAGTTAAGTAGAATTAAATCTCGTGTACTAGAGATGAGTCGGGACCATAGGATGAGGCAAGAAATAGGACAGGTCCCATTGACTGCAAGGCAAGAAGAGATTCTTAAATTTATAGAGGAGCATGGGTATATAAAAAACAAAGATTGGAGAGAGTTATTTCCTGATATTAGCGACGATACAATTCTTCGCGATCTTAAGGATCTTATGAGTAAAGGGGTGATAAAAAAGGAAGGAAAGACTAAGGCGGCAAAATATGTGCTAAGGTAATTACTACTATGACATTTTTAGATTTCACCGAGTACTTAAGGCAGATAGAGCAGACCACCTCAAGAACAGAAATGACTCAAATATTATCCGACTTACTGCTTGCTCTTGACGAGTCGGAGGTAGAAAAGGCGGTTTATTTGTCTTTAGGGAGCCTAGGACCTGCATTTGATAGGGTTGAATTTAATATATCAGAAAGGCTAATGATAGAAGTTTTATCAAGCGCCTTTGGTTTGTCGAGTAGTGAAATCGAAGACGAGTATAAAAGGTTAGGTGATTTTGGAGAGCTTGTCATGAGGCATAAAGGTGGCAACGTGTCTTTTAGTGTTGCAGAGATTTTTGACAAGTTGCTTGACATCGCCAAAACGTCGGGTGCAGGGTCGCAGCGGTCAAAAGTCCTTGCATTGGCAGACTTAGTCTCTAAGCTGCCAGCGCAAGCCAACCGCTTTTTAGTGCGAATTCCTGTTAAGAAACTAAGGCTTGGTTTTTCAGACATGACGGTGCTTGATGCAATTTCTTGGGCTATCAAAGGGGATAAGTCCTTACGCGAGGAACTAGAGCGTGCATATAATGTTTCTGCTGACATTGGCCGACTAGCTCATATTGCGCTACATCAGGGAATTGAAAAAGTTGCCGAAATAAAAATAACGCCTGGCATTCCTATTCGTCCTGCTGCAGCTGCTAGAATGCCCGATGCGCAGTCTATTATTGAAAAGTTAGGTAAGTCTGCAGTTGAACCCAAGATCGATGGGTTTAGGCTTCAATGTCACTACTCTAAGGATTCATTGTTCCTTCGTTTTACGCGTGATGAAAATAAAATGTTTGATAGCACACGTAATGTACGGGTGTATTCTAGGAATTTGGAGGACATGACACACATGTTTCCAGATTTAATATCAGAAATTGAAAAGTTGGATGTTGACTCCATTGTGTTTGAGGGGGAAGCGGTAGCCGTTGATGTAGCAACTGGTACTTTTTTACCATTTCAAGAAACAATACAACGACGTCGAAAGCATAATGTTGCAGAAAAGGCAAAGGAAATACCCCTAAAGTTGTTTGCATTTGATGTGTTGTACCTAAATGGTGAGGAACTTATAGCCTTGCCCTACCGCGACAGACGGGCAAAATTAGAGTCTGTTATCAAACCAAGCGACCGCTTGTCAGCGACTAGCGAGGTGATTGTATCTAGCGGTAAAGAGTTACAGCAGTATTTTTATGAACAGATAGAAAAAGGGTTAGAGGGTGTGATGGTTAAGAGGCTTGATGCCCCATATGCCGCAGGGAAGCGTAACTTCAACTGGGTGAAGTTAAAAAGAGAGGAAAAGGGAACGCTTAACGATACGATAGACTGTGTTGTGATGGGATATAAGTTAGGGAAGGGGAAACGAACTAAATTTGGTATTGGAGCATTTTTGGTCGGTATATACGATGCTAAAAATGACATATTTAAAACCGTGTCAAATGTTGGTACAGGGCTTACCGATGATCAGTGGATAGAACTAGAAAAACGCCTCAGCACATTAAAGACTAAGCGAATTCCACCTAGGTACGACGTGCCTAAAACTTTGACTCAAGATGTATGGGTGGAGCCGAGTCTAGTTGCCGAAATACTAGCAGATGAGATTACGGTTTCGCCCACACACACTGCTAAATACGCGTTAAGGTTCCCACGCTTAGTTAGATTCCGCGACGACAAATCGCCAGAAGAAGCCACCTCGTTAAAAGAACTAGAAGAAATGTTTCATCAACAAAAGAAGAGATGAAAAGAAACGTAATTGTTACAGCTAGTGATTCTAAGTTCGGCGATTTTTTGATTGATCACTGGCTTAAGTCACTAGAAACAAATGTTAATCTAGAGGATATTGATGTTGTGGTCTTAGATTACGGTTTGAGCGATACGCAAAGGAAAAGACTTTCTGGCGTAAACGTTCTTAAATACGTAAGAGATGGGCATGTTGTTAACTTAAGGTATCGTGATTTAGTGACAGTTTGTGACATGGGTTACGAACAAGTCCTTTTGTGCGATAGTGGGGACTTAATATTTCAATCTGACATAAGTCATTTATTCACGCAACATAAGACCAGTGTGCGAGGTGTTGTGGAGTACGACGTGCCATATGATTCTTTGTTTTTGCATAAGTTCAAAAAAGAAGTTCAGGCAGATATCACTGCTGCTACAAAAGGTAAGGGATTGATAAACGGTGGGCTCATTCTTGCCAGCGCCAACCTTTTTAAAGAAATTGCAATTGAGTACTTGTCCATCGTTAATGACCTAAAAAGTTTTGGCCCAGATCAACTTGGGGTTACTTACTTATCTTACAAAAGGAGTTTTGCAGAGTTAGATAGGAAGTACAACTTTATTATTAATTCATTTGTCGAAGATAAGTTTGTGATAAAAAATGGGGTTTTTTATTTCGCTTCGGGGGAGGTTATTCCTGTAGTTCATAACGCAGGTCGGTATGATTTTTTTAGACCAATAAAAAACTTTGGGTTTGGCAAAGATCGCAACAAGTTAGGGCTTGCACACATATTTATGCCTATTATCTTGCGGCTGTCAAAATTCTTTTTTCGCAAATAGTACTTGCCAAAGAGTCTTGCTCGTATATTATTAGTTTATGTTGCACAAATTATTTGGGGCGTATGTGCCATCAGGAAAGAAGGTTGATCCTGTGGTTCGTGCTTTTATAATCTCCGAAACATTTTTTTGGTCTGGGCAAAACATGCTTGCTCCAATCTTTGGGATTTTCATAGTAGAACAAGTTTCAGGTGGAACTGTAGAGGCCGCAGGTATGGCAGTTACCGCTTATATGATTGCTAGGATATTTTCTGAATTAATAGTTGGCAAAGCCTTGTCTGGTACTCATGATGGAAAGAAGTTCTGGTTTTCTATTTTTGGAATTATTGCTGTTGCGTTGTTTTACTATTTATTCATTTTTGTTCATACAGTTATTGGGGTTTATATCTTGCAGGCTTTAATTGGTGTGGCATTTGGTATTGTTTCGCCTGCAAAATATGCGCTTTTTTCAGAGCATCTAGACAAAGGTCAAGAATCAACTGAATGGGGAGTATATGATGCTGCAATCTTTTCTGGGATGGCGTTAACAGCTATGTTGGGAGGTTTTATCACTCAACTGTATGGCTTTGATGTATTGTTTTTACTTTCTTCCGCATTAATCCTGATTGGTGCAATTCCATTTACTGTCTTTGTGCACTTAAAGCTTTTTGCGAAAGGAAGCGTGGGGAGACGGCGATAGTGGTAGGAGAACGTCATGTAGATGGTATTATGTGTAAACGATTATGAAGGTATTAAACTTAAACATCTGGAATCAAAACTGGTATTGGGAAAAAAGGCTAAAGATTATCCAAGACATGTTGCTTGCTCGTGGATTTAATAACGAAAGCGTTAGCGTTTTGGCATTTCACGAGGTTATGACAACGCCTGAGCACAATCAGTTGCGTGAAATAAATAAGCGGTTGGAGTTTGAAAACCTTTATGAGTTTCAGGTGAAAGAAGACGGTGATAAAGTATACTCTCTTGGCTTGCTATCTACGCTTGAGGCCGTGCGCCAGGCGTATGTCCCATTAACACAAGACGTTAAGGATAGTGACGATAACTTTCCACGGGGGATAGGTCTTTTGGAGTTTGTTCGGGGCAAGACTCCATTTATCTTTGCCATTACGCATTTTGCGATTAGTTCGCAGGCGCAACTTAGGAATGCTAAGGAGGCCATCGCTGCAATCGATGAGTTTAACGAGCAAGACTACCCTGTGATTGTTGCAGGGGACTTTAATTGTGCACCTGAAGAGGCTCCTGTTCAGCTATTTATATCTGCAGGATATGTGGACGAATGGGCTAGGTTGCAGCCTAAGGAGTTAGCAACTTGGCCAGTACAGACAAGTCTGGTTTTAGATAATTACAAACAAAAACATGGTAGAGTGCCTAGTTGGTATATAAAGCCAAGACGCATTGATTACATTTTGTCTAAGGGAATAAAAGCTAAGTCTATAGAAAAGATAGGGAAGCAGGTTAATGGTATTTGGCACTCAGATCATTGGGGGCTTGTTGCGCGATACTAATTAGGCGCGTTTTGTAATCTCGATATGCTTGAGTATTATTTTCTCGAGCTCTTCTGGGCTATTCACGCTAAATACGAGTCCGTGGTTTTTGAGGTTAAAGACCTCTGTTTGGTTTGTATTCTTAAAGATCTGTTTGGCCTCGCTATGTATTTCCTTCCAGTACTGCAGTTCTCCGTATGGATACTCTTTTTGTGTTGACAATTGCGGATACATTACTCCTCGAGAAACTAGCTTATTTGGCGTGTGGAGGTGGATGAGGAAGCGCTTGCCAAATGATTGACTTAAGGGAATAAGTTCTACGTCAGAAGTGTGGCGTCTTTTGCCTGTCTGAGAAAGTGAATTGCTTGACGTAATGGGTGTGTGTATCAATACCATATCGTTGCTGCTAAGGGTGGTTTTGTTGGTCCTGCGGGCGCTCGCAAGGGTGTGTTGTGGGTTTTCATTGATAATCAAGGCGCCGTCGGTTGGTGCTCTGTCGTAAAGTTGGTACTTTCTGATAATAAGCGATATTTTTTCGATAGTTTCTTTATACTTAGCGCGAATAGTCTTAAGTTTAGATATGTTTTCTGGGGAGTTTTTGTATTGGACTTTGGTTTTGTTGTGAAACGTTTCGCATTCAATGTTCGACAAAACATCTAGCGTGCTTGGGGTTAGAAATCCTCCGTCGTGAACGTCGTCTGGAAATATGTGGTTAATTTTTAGTTGCTTGTCGACTGCACAAACGAATGCGCCTCTTTTATAGTCTTTAAGGATTTTGCGCGGTGATGGAATTACTGGAAATACATTAACTTTGGCTCCGCGCAAGGCTAAATTGCCAAGCTTGGTATATAAATCGTTGTTTTTGTTTGGGTGAATTAGTAGTGGTCCAACAAGAATATAGGCGTTACGGGTTACGGCTTTTGCATTAGGTAGGAGGTGACTTTCTCTAAACTTCACACCATGTTTGAGGCGTGCATTTCTGATTGCACGAGCGATGATGGGGGTTGTAACTCTTGTTTGTCTTGTCTGCGTGTTTACCCAATGGTATTGATATTTATTCATGTACATACTGTAACGAGCCCCTGTTGTTATAACGCGTGCGTGTTACAATGTGTTTATAATCTTGTTTGGGGGTTAGAATGAATAATTTAAAGAACATACGGTCTTTGCTTGTGGGGTTGGGCCTTACGGAGCTTGAGAGCCAGATCTATTTGTACATTTATTCTAATGGTCCGTCGTCGGCAAAGAATATCTCAGTGGCGTTAAAAACCCTAACTCCTGCTGTTTACCGAAGTGCCAATCGGCTCGTGGCTAGAGGAATACTAAGTAGGATTGGTGAACGACCGCAAATATTTCAAGTGCTTGGTGGGGTGGCTTCGTTGAAGCTAATGATTGAGCGTGAGCGCAGTTATAAACTAGACCTACTTGACTCTCTGGAAAAAATAATGGCGGGAATTGATAGAGGAGGTAATACTCAGACTTTGGTTGAGTTAATTAGCGGTAAGGAAAAAATATATAAAAAATCCGCGAAGTTGATCAGGAAAGCGGTAAAAGAAGTCTTTATAGTATCTATTGGCGAAAGCCTTCCAACTTATTTAATGAAGGCAGATAAAGATGCGGTTGATAGGGGAGTAGATGTTAGATTCATCGCTCACAAGCACGATACCTCAAATGAGTTAGCGTTGCGGGCATTAAAACTGAACGGTATAAAGGTGCGACATTACCCTGATTGGGGGTTTCATTTAGTTCTTATAGATTCAAACGTAATGTTTCTTGGGGTTAATAATCCAAACAACAAAAAGGAGCGTGTCTCTATGTTTGTTCAAAATACTGCATTAACTGAGGCTATGAGGGATTACTTTTTAAAAACGTGGCAGTTAGCGTATGCGGTGTGAGTCTGCTGGTGGTAGTGGCGTTTTACTGCTGTGAGGAGTAAAATCCCTAAGGAAGGGGCTAAAGATATGGAAGACATAGTTTGTGACCTACATGTTCACTCAAGGTATGCAATGGCTACTAGTAAAAGCCTTGATCTTGAACATAATGAGGTGTGGGCAAGAAGGAAGGGTATAAATGTTATTGGTACTGGTGACTTTACTCATCCTGATTGGTTTAGAGAGCTTAGTGAAAAGCTAGAAGAAGATAAAAATCACCCAGGATTATACTTTCTAAAAGGGCAAGGATTGTTGGGGGGCGATAAAAAAGTCCACTTTATGTTAACGGTTGAGACGTCGCATATGTACTATCAAGACAATGTCTATAGACGTATACACCTTATAACGTTAGCGCCAAGCTTGGAGTCAGTTGCAAAGATCCGCGACAAACTAATCAGTCACGGTGTTGACTTAGCTGCAGATGGTAGACCGTCTATGGAGATTAGCTTGCCTAGGTATATGGACTTGATTTTAAGTATTTGTGAGGACTGCATGGTAATTCCTGCACATATTTGGACTCCCTGGTATGGGGTTTTGGGTAGTAAGTCGGGGTTTAGGAGTTTACGCAAAGCCTTTGGTGGATTTTATGACTTTATTTACGCGATAGAAACAGGACTTTCTACGGACCCATTAATGAATTGGCCTGTTGGTGATGTTGATGGTAGAGCTATTGTCAGCTTTTCGGACGCTCATAGTCCTCAAAAGCTAGGTAGGGAGTTAACTGTGGTGCACTCAAAACTATCGTATGAAGGGATTACCCAGGCGATTAAAAAAGCATCGGGGCGCTTTGATGAGACGGACAGTGACATCTTATACACAATCGAGTATTTTCCACAGGAGGGAAAATACTACTTTGATGGACATCGCAAATGTGGTGTGTCACATGAGCCTAGAAGTAGCACAATTTGTCCAGTATGTGGTAAGGAACTGACCTTGGGGGTAGCGCATAGAATAAAGGAATTAAGTGGTTGGGTAGACGAAAATAGGCTATTTTATTCTAAAGTTAATCGTGATGGGCTTTCTTGGATACTACCTAAGACGCCTGGGAGAAAACCATATTTGAGGCTAATCCCTTTGCTTGAGATTTTATCTGATGTGTACGGAGTTGGTCTTCAAACAAAGACAGTGCTCACTAAGTATGTTCAACTTGTAGCAGATTTTGAGAGTGAACTAAACCTGTTGTTGCATGTGCCCATATCTGAGATTGAATCTTTAGCAGACGAGCGACTAGCTCAAGCAATATCGAGGGTGCGCTCTGGTGATGTAACAATAATACCGGGATTTGATGGGGAGTTTGGAAAGATATCGATTTTTAATAAGGAAGATAAGGAGTCGTCGTCTGCACAACAAAATCTTTTTGAATAGTGAGTGTTTTGGTTTGATATTATACCTCTTGCGTGATAATAAGAACGCATGAAAACTAAAAAAAGGGTCGCAGTTGGTCTTAGTGGAGGTGTAGATTCATCTGTAGCAGCCTTATTGCTTAAGCAAGAAGGGTATCATGTAACTGCTGTTCACATGAAACGAATTGGAACGGGTGGTGGTGGGATCGATGCTAAAAAAGATGAGGAAGATGCTAGGTTAGTGGCTAAAAAGTTAGAGATTCCTTTTGTTGTTGTAGATTTTCGAAGCGAGTATAAAGAAAAAGTAATTAAGCGTTTCCTTGAAGAGTTTCAACAAGGGCTTACTCCTAATCCAGATATTTGGTGTAACGAATTCATGAAGTTTGGGCTATTTTTGGATTACGCTCTAGAAAAGTTAGGCGTTGAGAAAATTGCAACAGGTCATTATGCACGGATTGTTGAAAGTCGGCATGAGGGTGGTTCTACCGCAATGCAGTATGAACTGTTGGCAGGTATTGATAAAAGTAAAGACCAATCCTATTTTCTGTACAGACTGACGCAGCATCAGCTAGGACATGCCTTGTTTCCACTCGGTGAGTTGCCAAAAAATAAAGTCCGAAAGTTGGCAAAGCAGGCAGGTCTGCCAACTGCTAGCAAAAAGGATAGTGTTGGGGTTTGCTTCATTGGCGAGATGGATATGCGTGAGTACTTGCGCAGGCACCTAGATATAATGCCCGGCTTAGTAAAAAACATGAAGGGTGAAATCGTAGGAGAGCATGAAGGGGTTCAACTTTATACTATCGGGCAACGTCATGGGTTTAACCTGACGAAGTACCAGGGGATTCCAATGTATGTTGTAGATAAAGACGTTAAGAATAATGTTTTAATAGTTGGTAGAGATTCCGATTCGGATGTGAGCAGATTTCAGGTTAGCGAATTGCACTGGATACTGCCAGAAAACAAGAGGCATATAAAAAGCGGGCAGTTGAGGGTGCGAATTCGACATCTAGGGAGGCTAGTCCCTTGCTCGGTGGAAGAACTGGATAATGGTATGTTGCTATGTAAACTAGAATCGCCGCAGCGTGGGGTGGCCAGTGGGCAACATGCAGTTTTTTATCTGGGAGACGTTGTTTTGGGCGGTGGGGTTATTGTAAGAGCGTGAGTGGAATGGATTGACAGGATAGAGTAGAATGTTAATGCGAAACGATTTGGAAGTTCGCGGGAACCTTTCCAATTTAATATTTAGGTAAGTATACTAAGTTCGTTGTATTTACTTCGAATTTAGTCCACTTTATGTTTTGTGTGAAGCAACAGATCCAATTCTGTTTTTTACGTCTTAACGTAGACGGATATTTTTTATTGAGAGTCTGATCCCGGCTCAGGATGAACGCTGGCGGCGTGCTTAAGCTATGCAAGTCGAACGATCCTCGTTGATTTGATCTCTTCGGAGTGATTTTCAACATTCGGGATAGTGGCAAACGGGTGAGTAATACGTAGATACGTGCCTCTAAGTCAAGGATAGCCTCGGGAAACTGAGAGTAATACTGGATGTGGCCCGCTTCTATTTTTGCGGTTGAGCTAACCGCGGCACACGGGCGAATAGCCCTGCCCTATTTGGGCACAGTGCCGCTTAACTATTGATGCAATTTATTACGTCAGGTTAAATGTTGGTTCGAGGGCAAAAATAGTAGCGGGTTAAAGGCCTTCGGGTCGCTTAGAGATCGGTCTGCGTCCTATCAGCTAGATGGCGGGGTAATGGCCCACCATGGCTATGACGGGTAGGGGGCGTGAGAGCGCGATCCTCCACAAGGGCACTGAGACACGGGCCCTACACCTACGGGTGGCAGCAAGCGGGAATCATGCGCAATGGGCGAAAGCCTGACGCTGCGACGCCGCGTGCGGGAATGACGGCCGAAAGGTTGTAAACCGCTGTGGACAGGGAAGATGATGACGGTACCTGTCTAGAAAGCAGTTGCTAACTACGTGCCAGAAGCCTCGGTCATACGTAGGCTGCAAGCGTTATCCGGAGTTATTGGGCGTAAAGGGTTAGGTAGGTGGTTTGTTTCGTCGGTGGTTAAAGACTCCAGCTTAACTGGAGGAGTGCTATCGATACGGGCAAACTAGAAGATCATAGGGGCAGGCGGAACTGCGCAAGTAGGGGTAAAATCCGTTGATATGCGCAGGAACACCGAAGGCGAAGGCAGCCTGCTGGGTGATCCTTGACACTGATCTACGAAAGCTAGGGGAGCGAAACGGATTAGATACCCGTGTAGTCCTAGCCGTAAACGATGGATACTAGCTCGATGTTTTTATGTCGGGCGTAAGCTAACGCGTTAAGTATCCCGCCTGGGGAGTACGGTCGCAAGATTAAAACTCAAGGGAATTGGCGGGGGCTCGCACAAGCGGTGGAGCGCATTGTTTAATTGGATGCTACGCCAAGAACCTTACCAGGCCTTGACATTCTATTCTCAATGCTCATTTGGAAACATTTGAGAATCTTGAGTAACATCAAGAGGGATAGAACAGGTGTTGCACGGCTGTCGTCAGCTCGTCTCGTGAGAGGTAGGGTTAAGTCCTACAACGAGCGCAACCCATACCGTGTGTTGTATCACTCACGCGGAACTGCCCGGGTAACCGGGAGGAAGGTGTGGATGACGTCAAGTCAGCGTTGCCCTTATGGCCTGGGCGACAAATGCGCTACAATGGCGTGGACAACGGGTAGCCACCCCGCGAGGGGGAGCCAATCCTTAAACCACGTCTCAGTTCGGATTGGAGTCTGCAACTCGACTCCATGAAGCTGGAATCGCTAGTAACCGCGTATCAGCCATGGCGCGGTGAATACGTTCTCGAGCCTTGCACACACCGCCCGTCACATAAGCCGAGTTGGGAACAGCCGAAGCTTCTCATTAAGTTGGGGAGTTAAGCTGGGCTCAGCGAGGAGTGTGAAGTCGTAACAAGGTGTCCCTAGGGGAATCTGGGGACGGATCACCTCCTTTCTAGGAGTAAAGTCCTAAATGGTGACAGCTCTGGTAACTCCCGATGGTTGGTTAAGCATTCGTCTTGTAAATCCAACCCGCAGGGTTAATTACTAAACTGGTGAACATTTAGGAGACTTGGAGGAAGTCTATAAAGTACCTCTCGCTGTTAGTAGCGTATAACTAACACAACATATGATTATCTACTTTTGTAGATAATCCATCTGTTGCTTCACACAGAACATGAGTGCCTAAATATTAAGCGTGAGAAACCCCGTTTATCGGGGTTTTTTCGTAATAAATATTGTGTATAATTACTGCTGTACTTATTTTGCGAAAACCCTAGGTTTTTTAAATAAATATACGGGCGTGTAGCTCAGCTAATTAAATCTTTGATTTAATTAAAGAGCGAGCTCTAACTCTTAGGGTTGCGACAGTTGAGAACCTAATTAACAAATTGGTAAGTATGACATTCGGGCGTGTAGCTCAGCTGGTTAGAGCGTTACACTGATAATGTAAAGGTCCCAGGTTCAAGTCCTGGCACGCCCACCATTCCGCGTTCCCTCTTTAATCCTGCAGTTTGATTCTGTATATTATGTAAGTTGTGAGTCTGCTTTTAGATGAATCTTTAAAAAAAGATATGCTTGCTTTTCTAGAGCGCACAGTGAATATTAATAGTGCAACGAAAGATGCTCAATCTGTCACTAAGGTGGGTGAAGTGGTGAAAGATGTGCTTAGTGGTTTAGATGTCAAATTAACTGTTAAGTCTAGAAAAGGATACGGAAAACTATTTTTATTTGAGTCCAAACAGGTAAAAAAGGGTGCGCCCAAGACTCTTTTGTGTGGGCATACAGATATTGTTATTACAAAGGACTTAAGTCGACCGTTTACTATCAAGGGAGATAGGCTTTATGGAACGGGTATTAGCGACATGAAGGGTGGGTTGGCGGTTGCAACATTTGCTTACAAAAAACTTGTTGAAGAGGGTATCCCTAATATAGGATTACTGTTAGTCCCAGATGAAGAGGTGTCCTCGGTTGGTTATGCGTCTTTTCTAGAAACTGTTTATTCCCGTTATGATTATGGGTTGGTTTTTGAAAAAGCTGACAAAAATGAAAATGGCAAATCCACAACAAAGCACTTTCACTTAATTAACAGGCGAAAAGGTGTGGCTAGGTATTTGTTGGATGTTGCAGGTGAATATGGTCATTCAGGGACTGTTGATAAGAAAAAAGATAGAAAAAGTGCAATCCATGAGCTTGTTCTAATGCTAAACGATGTTATGGCGTTAGAGGATTATTCAAAAGGGACTACGATAAACGTTGGTGTTGTTGGTGGCGGTGTGAGCGCTAATACAATTGCCCCAAGCGCTAGGGCGCAAGTAGACGTTCGTTTTACCGCAAACTCCGAGGACGAGAGGGTCGACAAGGAAATCCGCAAGATTGCTAAGAAAAATTACATAAATGGATCTAAAACCGTGTTGGATAGAGATGGGTATAGACCCCCGATGGAACTAAATGACAAATCGAAAAAGCTTTTTGACATTGCGGCAAGTGTGGCTGAGGGCATGGGGGTGTCTGTGTCTTCAGGGAGGCGAAGTGGTGCATCTGACGCGAACGTGATGGTGCGCTTCGGTATGGGAGTGCTTGATGGCCTGGGTCCTTATGGGGAAGGAGATCATGATCCTGTTAGCTATATAACAACTGCATCTTTGTGGCAGCGTTTAGATTTCGCGGTAAGGTTTGTTGAGCAGATATATTCTTAGTGAGAGTTCTAACTGGTGTATGGAATATATTGTTGTTCTTGAGAGTTTAGAGGTTCTGGCTTATACTAAACACGCATGAGTTCTAGTGATAAGACTTTTTTAATTACTGGTGGCGCTGGTTTTTTGGGGATTAACTTAGTTAGATATCTCCTTGGTAAAGGGCATGCGGTAATTTCTTTTGATGTTGCTAAGTTTGATTATCCAGAAAAGGATGACGATCGAGTGACAATTGTAAAAGGTGACATCCGTGACAAAGATGCTCTAGATAAAGCCATGGCAGGGGTTGATGTTGTAGTCCATACGGCCGCGGCGCTGCCTCTTTATTCTCCTGAAGAAATTCGATCAACCGATATCGATGGTGTAAGGAACGTTTTGCAATCAGCTCTTGATAATGGGGTTAAAAGGGTAATTCATATATCTTCTACGGCCGTTTATGGTGTGCCAGACCATCACCCTTTGTACGAAGACGATAAGCTCGATGGTGTTGGTCCTTATGGGCAGGCGAAGGTTGAGGCTGAAAAAATATGTGAAGAGTATAGGCAAAAAGGCTTGGTTGTGCCAATTATTCGCCCAAAGTCGTTTGTTGGTCCAGAGCGTCTTGGGGTTTTTGCGCTCCTTTATGACTGGGCTAAAGATGGAAGAAACTTCCCCATGTTGGGGCGCGGCGATAATCGTTATCAACTTTTAGATGTTGAGGATCTTTGTGATGCTATTTATGCGGCAGCAATTTTGCCTGACGATGTTGTTAACGACACGTTTAATATTGGAGCTAAGGAGTTTACTACAATGAAAGAAGATTTCCAGGCAGTTCTTGATAGAGCTGGGTTTGGTAAAAAAGTGGTTGGTTTTCCAGCAACTCCTTTAATTTTTATTCTTAAGGTTTTGGAAAAGCTAAAATTATCGCCACTGTATGCTTGGGTTTACGAAACTGCGGCGAAGGACTCTTTTGTTTCGATAGAAAAAGCAGAAAAGAAGTTGGGTTTTAAGCCTAAGTACTCCAACAAGGAGGCTCTTGTTAGAAACTACGAGTGGTATTTAGAAAACTTAGACAAATTTGAAGGGCAATCTGGTGTAACGCACAGGGTTCCGTGGAAGCAAGGGGCGTTGGGCTTGCTGAAAAAGCTTTTCTAGCGGTACACTTGGGCATCATTGACCCCCGTTGACTGCTGGTGCTATAATTCTTTCACCATAGGAATGGCCTTGTCTGGCCCTCTTCCCAGCCAAAAGTTCGATAAAAATATATGCATGGGGCTGTAGCTCAGTTGGCTAGAGCATCGCGTTTGCAACGCGGAGGTCAGGAGTTCGAGTCTCCTCAGCTCCACCAGTCTACTTCGCTAAAGCTGCGTAGACTGGTGCGCTCCGAAACCTTGGTGGAGGAGTGCCATTAACAGACCAGAGGGTTAAGAATATGTTTTTGGTCCAATCGGTTTGTTAATTGTGAAATAGAACATTAACAAGTAGTGAGAAAATAAAACAAGTAAAATTAGATGTTTTTAGCGTTGCTAGAAATCATCATAACTTTACTTCTTGAATGTTTTTGCGTTCTGGAGTCACGTTGGTTTCCTTTGGAAACTTTACGTGATTGATTAATAGGAAGAACATTTTAGGTTAAATAATGCGTTAAGGGCGTACAGTGGATGCCTTGGCGGAAAATGCCGATGAAGGACGTGGCAAGTCGACGAAATGCTTCGGGGAGCTGACATGCAAGCTTTGATCCGGAGATGTCCGAATGGGGAAACCTACCAAAGTAAACCTTTGGTGCTGCGCACTGAAATTTTGCATGTTCGCATGTGATTACTAGGTGTGTAGCGGGAACCCGGCGAACTGAATCATCTAAGTAACCGGAGGAAAGGAAAGTAACATGGATCAACTTTGTTGATTCTACGATTCCCTTAGTAGCGGCGAGCGAAACGGGACCAGCCCGCGGATGAAATTTACGATGTTTATTAGTGGAACTACTTGGAATCGGTAGGCCATAGAGAGCAAACGCCTCGTACACGAAAATAAACATCTGATTTCCGCTGTGCAATTTCTTCGGAGATTGCATATGAGTAGCATGGGACACGTGAAATCCTGTGTGAATATAGGAGGACCTCCTCCTAAGGCTAAATACATTTTCCGACCGATAGTGAACTAGTACCGTGAGGGAAAGGTGAAAAGCACCCCGGTGAGGGGAGTGAAATAGATCCTGAAACTGTACGTCTACAAGCAGTCGACGCTCGTGCGTGGCACGAGCAAATTCTAAACTGCTCAAACTCGAAACGACAAACGTTTTAATAACTTGATATGCAAGCGGACACAGTCTTTGTTTGTGTTCTCTGCGCTTAAGTTTTTGTGTTTGTTTTTTGGGGTTTGTTTATTAGGATTTGCTCACGCTGCGCGTGAGCTACGGCGTGTCTTTTGGAGCATAAGCCGGTGAGCGGCTCGTGAGTTGCAAGTCTAAGAGAGTTACTCTCGGAGGCGAAGGGAAACCGAGTGGTGTTAATAGCGCCCGACAGTTTCTTCGGAAACTTTACAGCAGCTTGCGGCCGGCCCGAAACCGAGTGAGCTATCCATGGCCAGGGTGAAAGCAAGGTAACACTTGCCGGAGGCCCGAACCGGTGTACGTTGAAAAGTGCTCGGATGAGCTGTGGATAGAAGTGAAATGCCAAACGGACTCGGATATAGCTGGTTCTCCCCGAAATGGTTTTAAGGCCAGCGTCGTCCTACTCTTTATCTGGGGTAGAGCTACTGGATGGGTGTCAGGTGGGCAACTGTCTGCATCCAACCAAACTCCGAATACAGATAAAATTATGACGGCAAGTTAGAGTGTGAGGGCTAAGCTTCATACTCGAAAGGGAAACAACCCAGATCGTACGCTAAGGTCCCTAAATCTTATCTCAGTGGGAAAGGAAGTTTTATTGCTCAGACAGCCAGGAGGTTGGCTTAGAAGCAGCCACCCTTTAAAGAGTGCGTAATAGCTCACTGGTCAAGTGTCCCGATTCGTCGGGACGGGCAATGAAGCGCCGAAAATTTAACGGGGCTTAAGGTAAGTACCGAAGCGACGGATCTTTCGCTAGAGACTCTAGATGGTTAGCCCATCCTTCACTAAAGTTACGGAGGGTCATCCTTCACCAGGAATGGTTGGGGTGTGATAGCCGACACTATAGTGAGAATGATGGTTTGCCATCCGAAGCCTCTGGCGAAGGATGGTAGGGGAGCGTTCTATAGGCGTTGAAGGAGAACCGTGAGGTTCTTTGGAGCGTATAGAAGTGAGAATGCACGGCATGAGTAACGCAAGGTCGCAGAGATTGCGACCCACCGAATACCCAAGGTTTCCGCAGCACTGGACATCAGCTGCGGGTTAGGCGGTCCTAAGGCGAGGCCGAAAGGCGTAGTCGATGGACAGACGGTTAATATTCCGTCCCCCACGTGACGCTTGCAGACAGGGGACGCATTGAAACGGTTCGCTTGCGAGCTAAAGTAGGTGCCAAGAAAAGCCTGTTCTGCGCTAAGCCCACGTGGTCCGTACCGCAAACCGACACAGGTGGGTGGGGTGAGTAGCCTAAGGTGATCGAGATAACCATTGCTAAGGAACTCGGCAAATTGCTGTCGTAACTTAGGGAGAAGGCAGCCCTTGCTTGTGTGTTGCACAAGCAAATTCGAAGCACGAAACTACAAACTATACAAACGACGCGTTTGGTATTTGTACGTTTGTGTTTTGGGATTTGCTCGCGCAGCACGCGAGTTGGGGGGCACAAACCAGGCTCTTACGACTGTTTATCAAAAACACAGGTCTCTGCTAACCAGTAATGGGATGTATAGAGGCTGACGCCTGCCCAATGCCGGAAGGTTAAAGAAGGGGGTGGCTGGTTTACTTCGGTAAACCTTCTGCTTTCGACTGAAGCCCCGGTGAATGGCAGCAGTAACTATAACTGTTCTAAGGTACCGAAATTCCTTGTCGGGTAAGTTCCGACCTGCAGGAAAGGCGTAACGAGAAGAGCACTGTCTTCAGCAATGGGCTCGGTGAAATTGCAATACCCGTGAAGATGCGGGTTTCCCACACCAGGACAAAAAGACCCCGTGGAGCTTTACTATAGCTTGGCATTGTTATGGGGTTTAACATGTGTAGCGTAACGGGGAGACTTTGAAGGAGGGGCGCCAGCTTCTCTGGAGTCGCCAATGAAACACCCGTCTTGTTAGACTTTATAACTAACCTTAGGCCGTGAATCCGGTCTGGGGACATTGTCTGGCAGGTAGTTTATCTGGGGCGGATGCCTGGCAAAAGATAACCCAGGTGCCCAAAGGTTCTCTTACTCCGGATGGAAATCGGAGCGCAAGTGTAAAGGCAAAAGAGAGCTTGACTGTGAGGCAGACATGCCGAACAGGAGCGAAAGCTGGGCTTAATGATCCTGCCTATCGTAGAGGTATGGAGGCAGCTTATCGGATAACAGTTACCCCGGGGATAACAGAGTGGTCGCGCCCAATAGCCCGAATTGCCGGCGCGGTTCGCTACCTCGATGTCGGCTCGTCGCATCCTGGGGCTGTAGCAGGTCCCAAGGGTTGGTCTGTTCGCCCATTAAAGCGGCACGCGAGCTGGGTTCAAACCGTCGTGAGACAGGTTGGTCTCTATCCGGTGTGGGCGTAGGAAGGTTTGAGAGGACATCCCGCTAGTACGAGAGGACCGTGGGGTGCGAACCTCTAGTGTATGAGTTATCCTAGTTCTTCGAACTAAGCTAACTACTGAGTTTTGTAAGGCAAAACGTCAACAGTTGTTGGTTTAAATCGAAGGATTAGGGTATTGCTCAGTAGCTACGTTCGTTTAGGATAAGCGCTGAAGGCATATAAGCGCGAAGCCGTCCTCAAGATTAAACCTAATCTCCGCTTCGGCGGAGTGCGATTCCCTAGGAGATTACTAGGTTAATAGGTGGCAGGTGTAAGTGCAGTAATGTATTTAGCCGAGCCATACTAATGAATCGTTTCATTATTTAACCTTGCTCTTCCTATTTTAAGAACGCAGAAACATTCAAGCGGTAAAGTGATTTCTTGGTGACCATGGCGGTCCGGGTACACTCATGCCTTTTTAAGGCTTAAACCATACCGAACATGAAGGTTAAGCGGACCAGCGGGAATGATACTTAGTCCATCTGGACTTGGGAAAGTACCTAGTCGCCAAGAATTCAGTTTACCGCTTGTTTTATACTATACTTCTTTCCTCGATTGGGTATAATGAGCGCGGAGAAAAATATGGCTACAAAGAAAAAACTAACAATGGAAGATCTTTTAAATAATACGGCTGCTCTTTCTATTCAGCAATTAAGGCGTGGTGACATCGTCGAAGGTACTATTATTGAAATTAATGAACGCGAGGCATTGGTTGATGTTGGTGCAAAGTCAGAAGGAGTAATACCTCAAGCTGAGCTAAAAGGTACTCACTACAAAGTTGGCGACAAGATATTAGTTTATGTATTAACCCCAGAAGATCGGCGTGGTCAAATGATTGTTTCGCTAAAGCGTGCGCAGACCTACAAGAGTTGGAGCGATATGGTCGAGGCTTTTAAGGAGGGGAAAACTTTAGATTTCACAATAACAGGACATAATAGGGGCGGTCTTATTGGCGACGTTAATGGTATTGTAGGCTTTATTCCTTTTTCACATAGTGAATCTGCGTCTGATCTTTCTTTAGATAAAGCAGAGCTGCAGTCTATGCTCGATAAAATGGTTGGTAAGACCGTAAAGACACGAATTATCGAGCTAGATAGAGAAAAAAACAGAATAATCCTTTCCGAGAAAGAAGCTGTTATTGGTGAAGCGCTAGAAAAAAGAAAAGAAAAAGCAGCAAAACTTAAAGAAGGAGATACTGTAACTGTTGAAGTTACTGCAGTTATGCCTTATGGGCTCGTTGTAACTGTTGATGGTGTTGAAGGGCTTATTCCTCGTGAAGAGGTCTCCTGGGATGATGATTCAATAGATGAGCGATTAGGTCAAACACAGATAGGCGATAAGCTTGACGCTCAGGTTATTGAGTTAAATAAAGAGTTAGGAAAAGTAAAACTTTCCATTAAGAATATCTCTAGCAATCCATGGGAAGAGTTAACTAAATCCAGCAAGGTCGGAGATGTTGTTGACGCGACAATAAGTAGGATTACAAGCTATGGCGTTTTTGCTACGCTTGGTGAAGGCATCGAAGGTATGATCCCGTTAACTTCTATTCCTGAGGACATGCAGCTTTCTGTGGGGCAGGCAATTAAGGTTAAGATTGAAGCTTTGGATAAAGACAAACGTCGATTAGATCTAGATTACGCTTCTTAAGTAACGTGGCTAAACAAAGTACTGTTTACGTATGTGGGGTCTGTGGGGCTAAAACTCACAAATGGCAAGGACGATGCTTTGAGTGTGGTGCGTATAACAGTTTTGTTGAGGAAACCATCTCTACTAAATCCTCTAAGCAAATATCGCTATCTGTCTTAAAAAACAAGAATCTTAAGGATATAACCATTGAAGCTACAAGTCGCATAAAGTTGGGTATCCCTGAAGTTGATGAACTTCTCGCGGGTGGTTTGGTCCCAGGACAAACAGTGCTGGTCGGGGGTGAGCCAGGTATTGGAAAGTCCACATTATTACTACAATTAGCTGATAAACAAAAAAGCATTTACATCGCAGGGGAGGAATCAATGACCCAAATAAAAATTCGCGCTAAAAGATTAGGTTTAACTGGTGAAAATGTTGACGTGATTGACGAGCGCGATGTAGATACTCTAAGTGCTTACTTAGAAAAAGTTGCAGAGGAAAACGACACCCAGCCACTTGTTATAGTGGACTCTATACAGTCTGTTTTTTCGACCCATATAAAGAGCGTCGCCGGCAGTATAGCTCAAGTTCAATATTGTGCATCTGTCTTAAACGAAATCGCTAAGAAATACGCACTGCCAATGATAATTGTGGGGCAAATTACAAAGTCTGGCTACCTGGCGGGACCAAAGATGCTTGAGCACTTAGTTGATACAGTATTGTATTTTTATGGCGATAGAAAGGCGCAATTGCGTGCCTTGCGGGTGGTAAAGAACCGCTTTGGACCAGCGCAAGGGCTAGAACTCTTTATCATGACTGGCGCTGGATTAGAGTCTGCTGACCCGTACCTTGCGGAGCTTATAGCCAACCCCAACAGGAATGTTCCAGGAACAATATTTTCCGTAGTTTTAGAAGGCGCACGTCCTCTTATTGTCGAAGTTCAGGCGCTGGTAGTTCCATCTAAATTTAGTAATCCAAGACATGTCGTTAACGGATACTCATCTAAGCGAGTTGAAATGTTGCTTGCGGTTATTGCAAAAAGGTTAGGCATAAACATTTACTCGTACGATCTTTTCCTAAACATTAGTGGGGGAATAAGGGTTGATGACTATGCTTTAGACTTGCCAATTGTGTTAGCCATTCTTTCTGTTGTTAAAAATAAAAAGCTTCCAACAGAGGCAGTGGCATTTGGGGAGATTGGTCTCTTAGGTGAAGTAAAAAAGGTTCCTTCTGAAAACCTACGAGAAAAAGAAGCGAAAAAGCATGGTTTAGCGAAAATCATATCTGCAGCCACGTCGCCTTTACTAAAAGAGATTGCTAAGAAGACGGATTTGATTAAGTGAGAGGGTAGTTTCAATGCTACAATTGTTGCATAAGTACAAGGACAAACATGCTTAAGAAATTAACCAATCTTCTAAAAAGTATTCCTACACCAAGCATATACTTTGTGTTTCCAGGACGAGAAAGGAAAAAGAAGAAGACAGTGAAAGATATCCGTGAAATCTACGTTCCACAAAAGCCTGCGCTGGTAGTCGATACCTCGGCCCTCATTGACGGGAGGTTAGCAGACATTGTTGCCACTGGGTTTATGTCAGGTACCTTTATTGTTCCTTCATACGTGGTTAACGAGCTGCAACAAGTAGCTGATTCTAAAAATCCTCAAAAACGAAAAAGGGGGCGAAGAGGGTTAGATGTTTTGAATGAGATAAAAAAATCGAAGTTTACCAAATTCAAAGTTATAAGAATGGGACTTAGTGCAAAAACTGTAGATGAAAGCTTAATCGTTTTAGCACGTAAGCTTAAAGGGCGTGTTATTACTACGGACTTTAACTTAAATAAAGTTGGTAAGATTGCTGGTGTTCCTATTCTTAATGTTAATGAGTTGGCCAATACAGTCAAAACCATCTATCTGCCTGGCGAGAAGTTTGAATTGCGTCTTTTGCAAGAAGGTAAAGAAAAGAAGCAGGCCGTTGGATATTTACCTGATGGAACAATGGTTGTTGTTAAGGGCGCATCTAACCTTATAGGCGAAGATGTGAAGGTTGTTGTCGAGCGCCTTTTGCAAACCAATGCAGGCAGAATGGTCTTTGCAAAGCTTGACTCTTGACAAGCAGTCCCAAAAATGCTATAAGTATATCGCCAGGGTTGATTTTATGTGGAGGGGCAGTACACATAAAATCGCGTTAATTTTTATTGACGCCCTGGCTCTACTTTATTTCAAAATATAATGTTTACGGATAATTTAACTTGACAATAGTCACTGCACTTGTTAAAGTATAAACACTTTTCCTACTATTTCGGCTTAGACGTCGTTCTCGGAAAGTGTTTAAAGAGAATTTTAATGCGAAAAATCTAAAATAATTCACTTATGGCTACTACAACAAATACAAATGATACGGTAACGCAGGCACAAGCTTCGGCTGAGCCAAAATCAGACTTTTCTCCTGAAGCAGAAACCAAAGAGGTTTCTGGAGTGTTGGAGATACTTCAAGACTATGGTTTTTTGCGGACCGAAAACATGAAACCCGGTCCTGAGGATATTTATATCAGCATGAGCCAAATTCGTAAGTTCCGACTTCGAAATGGTGACCAAATAAGTGGTTTAGCCCGTCCGCCCAAACAAGGTGAAAAATACTGGGGGCTTTTAAGGGTTGATAGTGTCTGGGGAGAAGATCCGGAGAAAATGTACAATAGACCTTGGTTTGATAGATTAACGCCCATTTTCCCTGATGAGAGGTTAAAGCTTGAAACCAAGCCCGATATAATTTCAACAAGATTGCTTGATTTAATTGCCCCTGTTGGGCGTGGACAAAGAGCAATGATTGTATCCCCGCCAAAAGCTGGAAAAACCACTTTCTTAAAAGAGATTGCTAATGGAATTACGACTAATCATCCCGATGTTTCGCTTTTGGTTGTTTTGATAGGTGAGAGACCTGAAGAGGTTACTGATATGCGCCGCAGTGTTGAAGGGGAGGTTGTTGCGAGTAACTTTGACGAGAAACCAAGTGAGCAAGTGTCTGCATCTGCATTAGTCCTTGATATGGCGAAAAGGATGGTTGAGCTTGGTAAGGACGTTGTTATGCTTGTTGACTCAATAACTCGTCTGGCACGTGCTCACAACCTTAATGTTCCTCCTAGCGGAAGGACTCTTTCTGGTGGGTTTGATCCTGCAGCTTTATATCCACCAAAACACTTCTTTGGTGCTGCTAGAAACATTGAAAACGGTGGCTCGTTAACGATTATTGCTACCGCACTTGTTGATACTGGTAGCAAGATGGACGACCTCATTTACGAGGAATTTAAGGGGACTGGAAACATGGAAGTTCACTTGGACCGTAAACTAGCTGAAAGAAGGATTTATCCCGCAATAGACGTTACTCGCTCTGGCACTAGACATGAAGAGCTGTTAATTCCGCCAGCGGATTTGGAAAAAGTCGTTAAATTAAGGAGAATGCTTGATACTCTAGGAGAGGGTTCGCAAACTACAGAATTGTTAATTGCTCGACTTCGCAAAACTAAAAGCAATAAAGACTTCTTAGCGACGATGCATGAAGTAAAATAATCTTAACTTCTAATTTGTGAAAAATTTCTTAATTGATATAATTAGTATCATGCAAAAATCAGAAAATAAACAGGAGCAAGAACCTCCTTTACGAAGCCTGATGCGTTTTTCCATTAAACTACTAGCTACATTCTTTATTGTTTTACTTAAACGTTTAGCGTTTTATTTAATGTCTATTACAAGGGTTTTTGTCATTCTTGGAGGTTTCATAGCAAGACGCTCACTGCTTACAAAAAAGTTCATTGTTCGGATGCTTACTTATCGAGGGGGCGTGTTTTATGAGACACCACGACTAGGTTTGGCTGCGTTGCTAACAACAACTGCAAGTGCGATGTTTATCGTGCCGGTAGTTACCCCATTGGCAAAATCCTACTCATTAACTGCACTTGCAGGTACGGATAACTCAATGGCTACAGTATCCGAGTTTTCGGCTGGCGTCCTGACTGCACCGCCAAGTCTCTCTACCACATCAAGTGGTAAAAGTATTCGAAAAGAGATTGACACATACGTAATTCAGCCAGGTGATACTCTAAGTACGATTGCCGCAAACTTTTTAGTAAGTATTGATGGACTTAAATATGTAAATGACTTAGATTCTGACATTCTTACTCCAGGGGATGAACTAAAGATTCCGCCAGTTGATGGTCTTTTCCATATAGTAGAAGATGGAGACACATTAGCGGCTATTGCTAAGAAGTATAACGTTCCAGAACAGGCCATAGCTGACTTTAACTCGCTAGAAGCTCCTTTTGTATTACATGGTGGGCAAGAGTTAATTATCCCAAATGCTACAGTACCTAAACCAGAACCGGTTTATGTTCCACCGACCTTAGCACAAAATACTACGCCTAATACAGGACTGCAGCTAGAAAGTCGTAGCGATGTTGCTAATGTTGGTACTGGTCAGTTTGTTATGCCAACAAATGGAGTTATTACTCAGTACTTTTGGTGGGGGCATCAAGCCATCGATATCGCAAATCGTGCTTGTGGCGCTAATCCAATCTTTGCTGCTGATGCAGGGACCATCGTATATGCGCAATGGTGGCCAGGTGGTGGTGGTTACTCGATTTGGATTGATCATGGTAATGGTTATATGACTCAGTATGCACATATGAGTAAGTTCGCGGTGAAGGTAGGAGATGTAGTAGGTCGCGGGCAAGTCATAGGGTATATGGGGTCTACTGGTCGTTCTACTGGCTGTCACGTACACTTTGTCGTTAAGAAAAACGGTATTCCAATTAATCCACTCTCAGTTCTTTAGTCTTAATTTTACTAATTCATGTACTTAACGCATTATGACTGTATAATGCGGTTGTGAAACATTTTGCAGATCTAGCTCAAATTCATGTGAAAGCTGGCGACGGCGGTGATGGAGCCGTATCTTTTAGGCGTGAAAAGTATATTCCAAAAGGAGGACCTGATGGTGGTAACGGTGGTGATGGTGGTGATGTTTATTTGGTGGCAACTGAAAAGCTAGGGACTTTGTATGACTTTAAGCATAGGCATAAGTTTGTTGCAGAAAACGGCGAACCTGGAAGAGGGCAAAAGCAAACCGGTAAATCTGGCGAGGATTTAATTCTTGAGGTACCGGTTGGAACAATGGTTTACAAGATAATAGATGACGACGAGGGAGAGTCTCATTTAAAAAAGATTGCAGATTTAACTAAAGATGGGCAGAAGTTTCTGTTAGCTAAGGGGGGGCGTGGTGGAAGAGGAAATGACTCATTTAAGTCTTCTACGCATCAAACACCTATGGAATTTGAAGAAGGTACTCCGGGTGAGGAGCTTGATGCGGTTTTAGAATTAAAGCTGATTGCTGATGTTGGATTGATTGGGCTTCCTAGTGCAGGTAAGAGTTCGCTACTTTCTCGATTAACCAAAGCGACACCAGAGGTGGCTGCTTATCCATTTACTACTTTAGCTCCAAACTTAGGAATTATGGAATATCATGATAAGCGAGTGGTGCTTGCTGACATGCCAGGTCTTATTGAAGGAGCAAGTAAGGGGAAGGGGCTAGGGGACGAGTTCTTACGTCACATTGAGCGGACTAGACTGTTAGTACATGTAATAGATCCAATGCAGGGAGATCCAATAGATTCATATCGCGTTATTCGAAAAGAGTTGGAGGAGTACTCTAAGGTGTTAGCTGAAAAGGAAGAGCTGGTAGTGATAAATAAGATTGATGTTACCGAGGTTAAAAACATGCTGCCTGAAATTGAAAAGGAGTTTAAATCAAAGGTCGGCAAAGACGTTTTAGCGGTTTCGGCCGCAACAGGTGAGGGTTTGGATAAGCTTAAAAAAGTGATTATTCAAACACTTAAAGGACTAGAAAATCGACCTAGTGAGAAGGAAGATAGGCAGTTAGATATGCCGGTATTTACAATAGATGATGTAAAACATTACTAGTGTGATGTATACTCTTTAAGATGGAAAAAGAGCAAAGAAATAACAGCCCGCAGGAAATATTTGAAGCGTTATCTAAGGCAAAGTCTCCAATATGTTGTGTTAGTGCAAGACCAGATTATGATGGGTTCTGTTCTGCCCTGGTTATGAATGAGTTTATGGCCAATGAGTTTGGCGTGGATTTGAGGGTTGTATACTACAACTCTATTGCTGATAGTTTCAAGCTGGTTATAGATAAATTCACAGACCTTTCTCAAATAGAAGAGTCGGTCGATGTTGGTTCGATAGATTTTTCAAAGTATGACTTGATGCTTTATACGGATACGAGTGATAAGGGTTTTATAGCTGACCCCAAGATAGAAAATTTCGAAATTCCCAAGGACCTAGTTTCTATAAACATTGATCACCATGCAGGGCAAAACGATTATTTTGCAGACTATAATTACGTAGAAAAAGCATCTTCTACTTGTGTTTTGTTATACGATTTGTTTAAGAAGCAAGGCTATGAAATTACACCAACAATGGCTTCGCTGTTAGTGCTGGGGATATTAGATGATTCTTTAATCTTTCAAGTAGAAGAGGTGCGAACTAAAGATCTTACTGCAGTTGCAGAATTAATTGACTTGATTCCTGCAAGAGATTTGTTTGATTTTGTCTATGAACTTACTTATAACCAAACTAAAATTGAGTTTTTGTATTCTAAGCTGGCGCTAAAAAATGCTATTTTGGATGAGGAAAACGAATGTGTTTACTCTTTTATTACACAAAAAGAGATGGAAGAAGTAGGTATCTCGCTTGCTGATAAGCCATCTATCTCGCCAGTAGAGCTTTTGCGAAAGGTTGCTGTTACAGACTATGCCTTTTTGCTAAAGCAATCTGAAGATGATCCAAGGGCTTATTCGTTAAGTTTGCGCTCGCATGATCCAGATTTTGATGTTTCGGTTATCGCTAGGGAGTTTGGTGGCGGTGGGCATAAGATGGCTGCGGGCGGCATGATATATGACGTCGGTTCTCCTCAAGAAGCAATTGGAAGAGTGATAAGTAAGGTTAATGAATTAAATCTTCGTTAGAGCTTAACTTTAGGATTTAATCTCTGGATACTTTTGGGGATTTTCTTCATAGTACTTAATCCATGGATAGTCATCATTACATTCAACGAATTCGATAAAATAGCGTTTGTTAAATCCTCCACGCCTTGTTCTTTTTTCTTCTTGTTTCTTGGTGATTTCCTCTTTAGAGATGTTGTGTACGCTCATTAACGTATCCAATACTTCTTGTACATCAGCAATCAACTCGGTGACATCATCGTCTGGTTGTAAATAGAATTCATCTACTTCTTCTTGCAGTTTTTTAACCAGTTCTTTTTTAAACTCTTTATCGTCCAGCTGCCTATACTGTGGCTTTGCTCCGTTTTTTATTATGCCTGGGACTATTTCATCACGAACTAGTTTATTAAATAGGAATTTTCGCATAACTAATGCTAGCACGTAGTGCATGGGGTTGTATAGCTAGACACACGTATAACTTAGTTAAGAACCCGGCGCTTAACTAGGCTGTAGTGGAGCGATTATTTTTGTATTTCTATAATTTGACCGGTTATATATTTTGCCTTTTCTGAGATTAGAAAATTGAATAAGTTAGCTATGTCACAAGGCTTAATGGCATGTTTTTCGTTGGCATACTCAGGGAAAAATTTTTTGTAAGTTTGCGTTATTGTGTCGCCAGGTGATATGCAATTTACCCGAATGCCTTTTTCTTTTACTTCTTGTGCTAACCCAATTGTAAAATCTTCGATAGCTTTTTTGCTTACAAAGTATGGAAGCCAACCCTTTGCTGAACTAAATGTGCCTGAGATTGTGATAATACTTGTGTTTGTGTGCATTTTCGATAGTAGCATTTTTGTAAGGAGTATTGCCGCCGTTACTCCGACGTTTAGAGTATCTATCGTGATATTGTTTTTGTAGTCTTCAAGCGCTATGTTATAAAGCGGCTTGTCGTTATAGTGGTAAATGCCTGCAGCATGTACCAAGGCATCAATGCGGGGATAGCGTTTTAGTATCGTATCAGCTGTAGTGAGAACCTCATTTGGGTGGCTTAAGTCGGTAGGAAACGTATCGATTGCTGTAGCGTATTCGTCAGACAGTTCCCTTGTCGTTCTTTCAAGCCTAGGACCTTTTCTTGCAATAAGTCCAACTCTGTATTGCTGATCCAGCAGTGTTTTGACAAGCTCTTTTCCTATATCGGAAGTAGCGCCTGTTACCGCTGCATATTTTTGTCTATTCTGTTGCGAGGCAACGGTTGTTTGGGCACTGTTCATAGTTGCTCGCACTTTACAGCAATAGCGAGGCTCTGTTAAATTGGTGTTCGTATGGTGAACACAATAGATGAGGGTGACGAGTTGGTGCGTTTCTTAACAGTGTTAGGTTTCAATCCCGAGGAGGGAAAGGTGTACTTGCAGCTGCTTGAACATGGGCAGCTTACAAAATTGGAGCTATCGAGAAAGAGTGGTGTAAATCGCACTAAGGTTTATCGTATTGTCGAGAAGTTAACATCCAAGGGGCTCGCAGAAGAGATTATAAGTAGCAACACGACGTTTGTGCGTGCAAGCGGTTTGCAAGTGTTAAAGCGTTTGGTCGAAGCTAAGCAGGGCGAGGCGCGGATTGCTAAGTCCGTATTTCCGGATATAGAGTCACTGCTCACTGGCGTTCGGGGGATTAGTGATAAACAAACAAAAGTAGTGTTTTTTAAGGGGGAGAACGGTATTCGTCAGATGGCTTGGAATGTGCTTAGTGCCGAAACGGAGCTGTTGGGGTTCACGTATAGACCATACATTGAGATTTTGGGAAAAAAGTTTTTTACTGAGTGGAAAAAGGAGTTTGGTTTAAGGGGCATTAAGTTTAGAGAGGTGTATTCGGATGAATATTTAAAAAGAGCTAAAGAGATTGGTTTGAATGAAGAGTTGAGGGTTGGTGTTAATGGACGATATATATCGGCAGACGTACTAACGATAAGTTATCAGACCGATATCTATAACGAGGTAGTTGCAATGTATAACTGGTATGACGGTGAGGTTTTTGGCGTAGAGATCCACAACAAAAAGATTGCAAATTTCCAGCGCCAACTTTTTGAGCTTGTGTGGAATAAAGCGATTCCTACTAATAAGCTATAATTTACCCAATGACGGCTAATCAGAAACTTTTGTCGTTGTCTCTTTTCCAAAAGCATGGGTTACCTGTTATTCCATATATGCGCTTATCGGAAAATACGTTCGGAGAGGACGTCGCGGCGTTTATGCGTACATATCAAGTTGATCGTGTAATGGTCCGTACAGATGGAAAAGGTCTGGCGTCGCCGGCATTTAATGATGCGATTTGGGATGGCAAAATGCAGGGCATTGCTAAAGAATTATTTAAGAATGGTTATACCGTGTTTGTTATGCATCCTGCAGATATCTACAAGAATATGTATAGCTTCAACTTATTAAGAGATGGAGAGGGCTATACCATTGAGGTTGTTGGTCATGGCTTTATTGCAACTGATCTTAATCGATATGGAATTATGCATGAGTCTTTATTCGTAAGTGATGACTTTACGGAGGTGAAGTGTGAATACTTAGTTAAGCAGGAGAAGTATAGTGCGGATAGGTTAAAAAAGATTGATGAGCTAGGGTTAGATTCAGAAGACGTAAATACAGCATATATCCTACAATACGAAGAGTACTTGCCTTTTTATGAAAGTGATATGTTTGAAATTCTTGCAAAATATGCCAGTGGCATAAGAAACTTTATGCATGATCTTGTGTATCGCGGTGTTGATTTAGTACTATCTGGTAGCTTTATTGATATCGGGCGTGGTCAAGAGCTAGCTTTTTGGGATGCACATCCTGTTAAGTGATGTCTTAAGGCTTGTTCATTGGGGATTTTGGTCGAGTGTGATACAAATGAGCTCCTCGGTGTCGATTTAAGAAGTGAACTCTTAAATAAGGTGTTGTAGGACGCAATAACTAGAAATATTTTTTATTTCTTAACTTTTCGGGTAGATAGGAATCGTCTTTTGGATACATTTCATAATCTTTGCCATAACCTAGTTCTTTCATTAAATCTGTTGGAGCGTTGCGAAGTTTTAGTGGGATTGGCAGGTTGCCGTATTTTTCTACGTCTGATTGGGCTTTTCGCAGTGCGTTGTATGCAGATCTATCTTTGTTGCAACTAGATAAGTATGCAACTCCATGAGCAAGATTAATTGCGCACTCTGGATACCCGATAATCTCGCATGCCCTAAATACTGCATTCGCTACAACTAGGGCGGTAGGGTTGGCAATACCGATGTCTTCACTTGCAAATATAACCATTCTTCTTGCAATGAACTTAGGGTCTTCGCCTGACTCGATCATCCTAGCTAGGTAGTAAATTGCTGCATCTTTGTCTCCTGCTCGCATCGATTTAATAAATGCACTAATGGTGTTGTAGTGCTCGTCGCCGGACTTGTCGTATGCAAGGTGCTTTTGTTGTAAGGCTTCTCTGACTATCTCTTGTGTTAGTTTGCTAGTCCCTTTTGGTGTTTTTCCTAATTGTATAGATAGTTCTAACGTGTTAAGTGCCTTTCTGGCATCGCCGCTGCTCGCTCTTGCAATTAGCTCAAGGGCGCCATCGTCGACCGTAGCTAATTTAGCACTTGCCCATTCTGGCAATCTTGCTAGTGCGTCTTTAAGTATTTTTACTAAGTCTTCTTCACTAAGGGAGTTGAGTATTAATATTCGACTTCTTGAAATTAGAGGTGATGTGATTTCAAAACTAGGATTTTCTGTAGTCGCGCCAATTAGAATGATTGTTCCATCTTCTACAAATGGTAAGAGTCTATCTTGTTGGGCTTTGTTAAATCTATGGATTTCATCGATGAACAGAATGGTTGGAGGGTTAGAGGGTTGTGGGTTGGAGAGTTGATTGGAGAATAAGTCAGTGCGTGCTGTATGGTTCGTTTTATTTTGTTTTGCAAGTTCAACTACCTCGCGGATTTCTTTTACTCCGGCCTCAGTGGCCGAGATTTGATAAAAGTTCGCACCAACTTCATTTGCAATAATGCGAGCAAGTGTGGTTTTCCCTGTACCTGGTGGTCCCCAAAAGATTATGGATGTAATTTCGCGATCGTCTATTAGTTTCCGTATGATTTTGCCCTCGCCGACTAAATGTTCTTGACCGATAAATTCATCTAGGCTCTTAGGACGTAATAGTTCTGCTAGTGGTCGGTCGGTGTTCATACTGTGATTGTACAGTAGTTACAAGGCTCATTACAGGCAGACAGGCGTGTATTGGCAATAGGACGTGGTATGTATAGATTTGTGCCCCATAATATTGGCGCGAGCGTTGGGTCTTTTAAGTGCGGAGCAATTTTTGGGGTAGCGGCTCTAGTGCGGGGTTGCTAGTAGGGGTTTGACTGCTGTGTCGATGGCGTAGTAATGGGCGGGATGACATTAGCGGGCGTTGTGGTGGAG